>RFNE01000294.1 GCA_009927375.1 Actinomycetota bacterium
GTCCGCTACATGGTCCCCGCGGTCACTCCAGCACCACCGTCGATCACGTAGGTTTCGCCCGTGATCCACGATGCAAGGTCGCTTGCGAGAAATGCAACCAAGTTCGCGATGTCCTGCGGTTGACCGAGACGCTTCGTCGGGAGGCGCTTGGCGAGGGTCTCACCGAAATTGTCGACGAGCATCTGAGCGAAGTCAGTCACAATCAGACCTGGTGCGATGCCAACGACGCGCGTCGCCCCGAGTTCACCGGCGAGTTGGCGAGTCATGTGGATGATTGCAGCCTTCGTCAGGTTGTAGACGCCGAGACTGGCTTCGGTACGTAATCCACCGATTGACGCAATGTTGACGATCACACCCGGGTGATCCTTCATCCAGTGTTTCCACACCGACTGAGTCCAGAACACCGGACCGCGGAGATTGACCTGGAAGGTCTTGTCATATCGCGACTGGTCCACGTCCATCATTGGTCCTGCATACGGATTGGTCGCTGCGTTGTTGACAAAGATGTCGATCGCACCAAATTTTGCGAGCGTCTGTTGGACGACCGATTCAGCGCTGTCCACGTCCCCAGTGTTCGCAGCGATGTACGCAATATTGCCGCCGATTTCCTCAGCGGTCGCGCGAAGTGAATCTTCCTTCCGCGACACGATCATCACATTCGCGCCACAGCGGACGAACGTTGCGGCGATTGCCTTGCCGATTCCCCGCGATCCACCGGTGACGAGCGCAGTCTTTCCTTGCAGTGAGATGTCCATATGGCCGACCTTAGCGGTCAGACGGAAACGTTCGTGACGCGCACGCGCTGGATCCGGCGACCGTCGAGTGTGTCGACCGTGAATCGCCATCCGTTCCACTCGACGAAGTCACCAACCGACGGGACCTTGCCGAGGTCACCGAAGATGAAGCCCCCCAACGTGTCGTATTCCTTCTCCGGCAGGGCGAGTTCGAGTTCGTCGTTGACTTTGGAGATTGGCAAGGATCCCGCGACGAGGAACTCGCCATTGCCCACTGCCTGGATCACTGCGTGCTCTTCGTCGTGTTCATCGACGATCTCACCGACGAGCTCCTCGAGACAATCTTCGAGAGTCACCAGCCCAACGACCGTTCCATATTCGTCGGCGACCATCGCCATGTGGTACTTGTTCGCCTGCATGTTGCGCATGATCTCCGCCACGAGCTTCGTTTCGGGAATGACGTCCATGTGATGCATCAAGCCGATGATCGGATCCGACCCCCGACCATTTCGCTCCGCCTTCACGAGGTCCTTCACGTACACGACGCCGACGACGTCATCCACCTCGTCGTCATCCTTGCGAAACACCGGAAGGCGACTGAAGCCCTCATCGACGGCCTTGTTCAGCGCCGTGGTCACGGTGAGATCGTCGTCCACGAACACGACATCCGGTCGCGGCACCATGATCTCTCGCACGATCGTGTCACCGAATTCGATGACGGATTCGATGAGTTCCCGTTCCTCGTGCTCGATCACGCTCTCCTGCGCAGCCGCCTCCACGATGCCGAGGAATTCCGACTCGCCGATAAATGGACCCTGCTTCAGACCCTCGCCCTTCACGATGACATTCGTCAACTTGATCAACAAAGTCGACGCCAGTCGAAGTGGCCAGAAACGAACGAGGAGCTCGATGGGGCGAGCGGTGAGCGTTGCACCCTTGACGGGGTGCAGGAGCGCATAGGTCTTCGGCACCGCTTCAGCGACGACGAAAAACAGCACCACGTTGAGCACGACGCCGACGATGACGCCGACTGGTCCGAAGAGGTCACCGGCAACGATCCCCGTCAAGGTCGCCTGGATCGTTTGACATACGTTGACGGTGAGGAGAAGTGGGTTCACCCACAACGTCGGCTGCTCGGCGAGACGCGTCAGAGCCTTCCCCGACCGCACACCCTGCTCAAGAAGCGCTGCGGCCCTGGGCTTGGTCATCTGCGACAGGCTCATCTCTGCGAGTGCAAGGAAGACGAGCACCACGAGCAGTCCGACGATCGCCACGATCATCCACACGTGCATGGTTGAAAACGTGGAGGCGATCATGAGGTCGTCTCCGGCACGTGGCGGAAATTGGCGGGCGCAGGGCCTCTCCAGAACAATCCCTCGAGATGCTTCCTCTCGAGCGCCCACATCGCCGCTTGCGCTTCGGGCGTGTCGTGGTCGTTGCCGAGAACGTGCAATATTCCGTGGACCAAGAGCAGAGCTATTTCACTTTCGAAATCTCCCGCATGCGTGGACGCCTGCCGTGAAGCAACCGCAGGACAAATGACAACGTCGCCGAGCAGGAGCGGATGGTCGTGCACGTCGATCGGCTTCTTGGTCGGACCGAAGGAAAGCGCTCCTGGTCCAGGAGTCCTCGACGCTTCGATCGCATCGATCGGGAATGCAAGAACGTCGGTCGGGCCTTGCTTACCCATGAACTGCGAGTTCAATTCCGCCATCGCCGTTTCATCGGCGAAGATCACCGTCAGCTCACTCTGTCCCGTCACCCGCTCTGCCACGAGCACGTCCGTGGCAAGTTTCTGCCAACGCGCCATGTCGAGTACGTGATCGCTCTGCTCGTCAACGACGAAGACCTCCACCTCGCCATCTCCACCGTTTCGTCGCGGGGCGTACTTACCTGGACGCCGCCACATCACGAAGTTGGCTCACCCCGCCGCGACTGATCACTCGTTTCGTATGCCGCAACGATGTCGGCAACGATGCGATGGCGAACGACATCAGATGCGTCGAGATGCACGAAGGCCAGATCCCGAATCCCCGTCAACACCTTTTCGATTCCTCGCAGGCCACTGCGGCCGTCCGGCACGTCGACCTGCGTCGTGTCGCCCGTGACGACCACCTTCGTGCCGAAGCCGATGCGAGTCAGGAACATCTTCATCTGTTCTGGAGTCGTGTTCTGTGCCTCATCGAGAATGACGAAAGAGTTGTTCAGTGTGCGTCCGCGCATGAAGGCGAGCGGTGCGACTTCCACGATCTGGCGCTCCAACATCGACTTCGCTTGTTCTGCTCCAACCATGTCGTGCAATGCGTCGTACAAGGGACGAAGGTATGGGTCGATCTTGGCTGCGAGATCGCCGGGGAGAAAACCGAGGCGCTCTCCGGCTTCGACCGCGGGCCTCGTGAGGATGATGCGCTGGACCGACTTCGAGTTCAGTGCCTGCACAGCCATTGCCACGGCCAACCAACTCTTGCCCGTGCCGGCGGGTCCGATACCGAACGTAACGACGTTGTCACGGATTGCATCCACGTACCTGCGCTGACCACTCGTCTTGGCGCGGACGGTCTTTCCCCCGCTCATTCGAACGATGTCTTGGGTCAAGACGACGCTCGGACGCTGATCGGCACGGACCATGCCAATGGACCGCGACAGCGTTGCGACATCGAGATGCTGTCCCCCTTGGACCAGGGTGGTCAGCTCTTCGAAGAGTTTGCCGACCAGCGCTGCATCCGAACCCTCGAGGGTCACTTCGTTCCCACGAACGAGGATCGACGTTGAGGGAAATTCGTCCTCAATGGTGCGCAGGTTCTGGTCACGCTCGCCAAGAATTGACGACATCAAGTGAGTGCCTGGCACGACAACGGTCACGCTCTGCGTGGTGGTGCTCATCAGCGAATCACGATCGGGGTTGCGGGGCGCTCATGGCTACCCCGTCAATCTATCGCTCCCCCTACGAGGTCGTCGCCGACGATCTGTCCTCGTCGGATTCGCGGGCTGACGTCGCTGCGGGCGTGAAGTCAAGTGCGTAATAGCGCTGCACGGTGAGCGGTATCAGCGTCGCTTCCCCGACCATTCGTGCCATCCGAGTCATGAGCTCAGCCGCCCCACCGGTTGCCTCCGGTTGGTTGTCTTCTGGCATGTCGAAAACGAGGAGCGCCCCCTCCCGTGCTTCAACGGCCATGGCATGACGAGCGAGAAACAGACTCGCTCCCTTCGTCGTCCATGACGGGTCGATGACCGCCCACACCACGTAGTGGATGCGACCGGTGGAGAACTTGTCGGGGAAATGCTTCTTGAAGTAGAGCTCACTCAACCATCTCGTTCGCTTGACGTCAGTCGCCACGAGTGTCATCGCAATCGGCAACTCACCTTCCCAGACGACCCACGCCCGGTTGGTCGGGTCGAGCACCTGATCGTCGAACTCAAAGCGGTCCAGCATCTCGTGTGTGACGGCGTCTTCAGCGGTCCGTGCATACGCGCGCCGATAGAGCGTCCACAGCTGCTCACGCAACTGAGGATCACTGACCGGTGAATGGCGAGTGACAAACATCTGCGGTTCTCCACACGAACAGATGGACGCCGAAACGCCCATCGAGGACTCATCCTCCGCCTGCTCCAAAAATACTCCATCCGACCCTGATTTTCAGGGATGTAGTACCGTTTTTCCGTGCCAAACGCGCCTCTTCACCGCGTTTCCATGACCTGCGGAGCCCTCGGAATCGTCGTGGGCGTCGCAAATTCGCTCACCAACAATGATGCCGTCGCGTCCGTCGCGTACTTCGCCGCGACCGCACTCCTTGCACTCGCCCTCGTCGTCTCGGCCATCAGCAACAAGCCCGATAATCGCATCTGGCCGATGCTGCTCCTCATCGCAGGTTCCTCCATTGCTGGGCAGATCTTCGATGCCCGGTTTGCGGATCAAAGTTCTCAGCAAGCAATCGCGGAAGCGTTTTTCCTCCTGCTCCAAATCCTGCTTGCGATCGGACTGACCTACATCTCTGCCCGCAGGCTTGGCAATGACCCGCTCAGTGGCGTCGTCGACGGCGTCATCGTCGGACTCGGCGCGTGGTTCCTCATCTGGGTCGGACTCCTCAAGCCGATCATCGACACGACGAACCAGACGATTCTCGTCAACGCGCTCCAAGGCGCAACGCTCGCGGCGAGCGCGGTCGTGTTTTTCACCCTCGCCACTCTGTTCTTTGGAGACTCACTGCGAACTCCGGCGGTTTGGCTCGTCGCAGGCGCGATCACGTTCACCCTCACTGGTGACGTGCTGTTTGCCGCCATCGACGCGGGACGAATCGACATCAGCTCCAACCATGCACTCAGCGCATACGTTGCATCTCTCTTCTTCGCAGCCGCGGCATTCCTCCATCCATCGATCCGTTCCCTGACCAGTAAGTCGATTGAACGACAACAGCGGCCTCTCCTCGGCCGACTCATCGTCACGACGTCGGCGCTCACCCTTCCCGTGGTCGTCCTTGCGGTGAGCGATCCAATCGATGCGTCCGACCGCACCGTACGTGCCGTGTCGATCGCAGTGTTGACCATTGCGGTGACCGCCCGCGTGGTGCAAGCCGTCGTGAGTAATGCTCGAATCCAGCGCCAACTGATCGCCTCTGCGCAGACCGACGCCTTGACGGGACTTCCGAGTCGGTCACTGATGTTGACGCACGTGAACAACTCGCTCCTCGGTGCCTACGACGAAGGACGCCAACCGAGTGTGTTGTTCATCGACGTTGATCGCTTCAAGAACATCAACGACTCCCTCGGTCACCAGGCTGGCGACGACGTCCTGGTTGCCGTTGCACAACGCCTACGGAACGCCCTTCCCAGCCATTGCGTGGTCGGGCGCATCTCGGGCGATGAGTTCGTCGTGCTCGATGGCGAGACTCGGTCACCAAGCGAGGCGATGCTGATCGCCGATGCAATCCTTGACAGCTTCCACGAGCCACTCTCCCTGCGTCAGGGGGATGTCTTCGTGTCCGCCTCGATTGGTGTCGCGACCTATCAGCCGACCGTCTCAGGAAATGCGGATGACCTCCTCCGACATGCGGATACGGCGATGTACCGGGCCAAGGATGCGGGGCGAAACTGCGTGGCGGTCTTCGACGAGTCCATGCTGGAGCGCGTCACTCAACGACTGGCCGTTGAGACCGCCCTCTACCGTGCGCTCGAGCGCAGAGAGCTTCGGCTCGTCCATCAGCCAATCGTCGACATCGAAGACGGCGAAGTAGTCGGATTCGAGGCCCTGATGCGTTGGCAGCGCGACGACGGGTCGATGATCTCCCCTGCCGAGTTCATTCCCATCGCCGAGGAAACCGGCACCATCGTGCCCATCGGCGCATGGGCTCTACTCGAGGCCCTCACGCATCTTCGAACGTGGATCACCGAAGGAATCTGCCGCAGTGACGCAACGATGTCAGTCAACGTCTCCCCACGACAGCTCCACGATCCCCAGTTCGTGTCCGTCGTTGCCGAAGCCTTGCGTCGTTCTCGAGTCGCTCCTGATCAACTCTGGCTGGAGGTGACGGAGAGCGTGATGATCGCCGAACCAGAGCAAGCACTCAACGCCCTGAACCGCCTCTGCGACATCGGTGTGCGCGTTGCGATCGATGACTTCGGCACCGGCTACTCATCCCTTTCCCTCCTCCAGAAGTTTCCAATCCAACGCCTGAAGATCGACCGCTCCTTCGTCAATGGCGTGGCCGACGACCTGAGCGCGCGCTCACTCGTGCGAACGATCATCGCGATGGGAGACTCGCTCGGACTCGACATGGTTGCCGAAGGTGTCGAAAGCGTCCGCCAACTCCAGACACTCGCCGAACTTCGCTGCGCCAAAGCACAGGGGTATTTGATCAGTCACCCCGTGCCACCTGATTCGATGGGTTCCACCGTTGCTGCGCTCGACCAGTTCGGTTCGTGGTCGCGCTTGCGCGGCCCCCGAAACAACTCCTAATTCTTCGGGCGTCGCGGAAAGAACGGGCTCGTCGTACGTCGATAGTCCACATACTCCGGGCGCCGCTTGGCAATCGAGTGTTCGAGCATCGGAACACCCGACACTCGCATCAGCAGGATCGACATCACCACTGGTCCGATCAAGCCGACAACGCTCGTCCACGAGGCGAGCGACGCAATGCCGATTCCCCACCATGCGAGAAAGTCACCGAAATAGTTCGGGTGGCGCGTATAGCGCCACAGGCCCGTGCGCATCACCTTGCCAGCGTTTTCTTGTCGACTCTTGAATCGTGCAAGCTGCGCGTCGCCAACGGTCTCGAAGACGACACCAACTGCCCACAACACAGCCCCGATCGCGACAACCGCTGACCCTCCACCATCGACCATGTGGACGAGCTGCACCGGGAGCGACACCACCCACAT
>RFNE01000279.1 GCA_009927375.1 Actinomycetota bacterium
CAGACCACGTTGGGCAGCCTCAACCGTGACCGCGCGATACATCGCGCCGGTGTCGAGGTACTGGATACCGAGAGCCTTGGCCACCGCCCGCGCGATCGTCGACTTGCCTGCACCAGCAGGACCATCGATTGCAATGACTCGCTGACGGGGACTCGTCACCAACTGGTGTCCCGCGGTCTGCCTTCTTCGTAGCCGGATGAGCTCTGCACGCCGACCACGGCTCGATCTTGGAACTCCTTCACCGTCGAAGAGCCCGCGTAGGTGAACGAGGATCGCACACCTGCGACGATCTGATCGATGATGTCCTCGACACCAGGTCTGTCCGGATCCAGATACATCCGCGAGGTGGAGATTCCCTCCTCGAAGAGCTCCTTGCGCGCACGATCCAAGGCGGTCTCGGTGCGCGTTCGATTCCTGACCGCGCGATTCGACGCCATGCCAAAGGCCTCTTTGAAGAGACGGCCGTCGGAGTCGCGAAGGGTGTCAGCTGCTGATTCGTAGGTGCCTGCAAGCCACGAGCCGAACATCACGTTCGCCGCCCCGGCGGCGAGGCCGAGTGCGACGTCGCGAGGGTGCCGCACGCCACCGTCAGCCCACACCGTCGCCTTCAATAGGGATGCCTCATCGCTGCATTCGAGAACCGCGGAGAACTGCGGTCGACCCACACCCGTCATCATTCGCGTGGTGCACATGGCGCCTGGGCCGACGCCCACCTTGACGATGTCGGCTCCCGCCTCGATGAGTTGACGCGTGCCTTCGCGCGTCACGACATTTCCCGCTACGAGCGGCACTCTTCCAACGACTTTGCGAACTTCTGCAATCGTCTCGAGCATTTTCGACTGGTGACCATGAGCGGTGTCGACCACGATCACGTCAGCCCCATCGCAACCAATTCCTTGGCCCGCTTCGCAGGATCTGAATTGATTCCGACTGCTGCACCAATGATCAGCCGCCCCTGCGCATCGACCGCGGGTTTGTAGATCGTGCTTCGAAGGGCTCCCTTGCGGTAACGCAGCCAGCCAATTTCCGTTGCGATCGACGACTGGCGCGAACGTCAGACGCTTGTCATGGAGCTCCATGAACATCTGCTCCGCGGACAACGTGTCAGCGAGCGAAATGATCTCTCGACTCATGACGTTGTGCAACTGCGTGAAACGATCGAATCCGGCCGCGTCGTGTTCGGTAAAGATTCCCTCAGGCGAACCGTCGGTGCCAACCACGAGAACCGCACCGTGGGAGCGCTTGTGAATCAGACTCAACGCCTCTCCGACAGTGCCGTCGGCTGGCATCGTGATGGGTGTCTCCCAAATCTGGTGACGTGATTTCACGAAGTCGATCACGGTCTTGACGACGTCGAGCGGAATGTCTTGGGGCAGGATGACGATTCCCCCGCGTCGCGCGACCGTCTCGGCCATACGGCGACCCGCAATCGCGGTCATGTTGGAGACCACGATAGGAATCGTGGTTCCAACCTTGTCCGGCGTCGAGAGGTCGACGTTCTGACGAGACGAAACCGAGGAGAGGCTCGGCACCATGAAGACGTCGTTGTAGGTGAGGTCGAACGACGGTCGATCGCCTAGAAATCGCATCGTTTCATCCTCCGAACTCGTGAACGAGACCAACCTATGCTACTGCCGTGAGTGCTCGAGTGATTTCCCACCTTGACGACGATGCCATTCGTGCGTCCACGGAGATTCTTGGCAACGGCGGGGTCGTCGCGTTACCCACGGAGACCGTGTATGGCCTAGGAGCCTCGGTTACGTCTCCCACAGGACTGCGGAGAGTCTTCGAGGTGAAGGGTCGACCATTCGACCATCCACTCATCACACACGGTGCGTCCTTGGCGATTCTCGACAACGTTGGAGAAAACGTCTCTCCCATCGCACGCAAACTTGCCGAACTCGTCTGGCCCGGCCCGCTGTCGCTCCTCGTTCCTCGATCAGACTCTCTCGATCCCCTGGTGACGGGAGGACGATCCTCAGTCGTCGTCCGTGTACCGGCGCACGATTTCTTTCGGCGGGTCGTTGAAGCACTCGGCAGTCCGATCGCCGCCCCGAGCGCCAATCGCTTCGGCCGTGTCAGTCCGACGAACGCGGAGCACGTGAGATCCGATCTGGGACTTGACGTCGATCTCATCGTTGATGGAGGACCGAGTGTCATCGGAGTCGAGTCGACGATCATCGACACCACGCTCGAACCACCGCAAATCCTTCGACACGGAGGAATCCCCATCGAGGATCTGGAGTTGCTCACCGGGGTCGCGTTTGCCGAAGCCAGCGGTGGGAGCCGTGCCCCAGGGATGCTCGCCAGTCACTATTCGCCACGGTGCGCTGTGCACCTTGCGGAGAGCCAGGCACAGGCCGACGAGATGCTTGCTCAGTTCCCAACAGGCTCGAGCGGTCTCATCGATGCCCCATCGTCGCTCGCCATGTATGCGGCGACCCTGTTTTCCTCCTTGCGCGCCTGCGACGACAAGGGGTGGTTGCACGCGGTCGCGGTTCTCCCCGCCGACGTGGGCCTCGGTCGGGCCATTCGTGACCGCCTGCAGCGGGCCGCCAGTCCCACCTGAGGCCGATTTCGCACCAAATTCGGGGTGCTCGCCGTTGCCCCCTCCCCGTGCCGCTCATAGGCTGTGAAGTCCTAACCCAGGGTGGCACCCGCCACCCGACTCCTAGGGGGAGAAAAACATAATGAAGAAAACCAACATGCGCCGTTTCGGTGCCATTGTTGCTGGTCTCAGCCTCGTGCTGGCGGCCTGCGGCGGCGGTGACGATGCGGCCTCTGACACCACGGCTGCAGCCGCTGGTGGCGAGTTGGAAGGCATGAAGGGCACGATGCCCCTCGTCGACCTTTCGGACGAGTTCAAGACAGGCTTGAACGAGTTCTGGACCGCCGCTGGTAACGCAGCTCTCGAGGACTTCAGCTACGCAGCTGAAGCTTTCGACTCGGTAATGCTCGTCGCTCTCGCGGCAGAGGCAGCTGGAACCGATGGCAGTGCACTTGCCAACGAGATCCAGAACGTCTCGCGCGACGGTGAGAAGTGCACCGAGATCGCAGCTTGCCTCGAGCTCATCAAGGCCGGCACTGACGTCGACTACGACGGCGCTTCTGGTCCGCAGGACATGAACGGAAACGGCGAGCCAGTCAATGCCTCGTACGGCGTTCTCACCTTCGGTGCAGACAACCGCTTCTCGTATGACGATGCTTCCTACGTCCTCGCAGACGCTCCTGAGTCCGACATCGTTGATGCGGTCCCAGCTGGCGTCGAGCGCAAGGGTGATGGCGTGCTCAAGATCGGTTCGCTCCTTCCGGAGACCGGTTCGCTCGCCTTCCTCGGACCACCGGAATTCGCTGGCGTTGAGTATGCGATCAGCCTGATCAATGCAGCAGGCGGCATCCTCGGCAAGCCAGTCGAGTACGTCCAGGGTGACTCTGGCGACACCAGCACCGACACCGCAAGCACCACCGTTGACCGCCTCCTCGGCGAAAACGTTGATGCCATCATCGGTGCAGCTTCGTCGTCCGTGTCCCTCACGGTCATCGACAAGATCACCGCAGCAGGCGTCATCCAGTTCAGCCCGGCGAACACGTCGGACAAGCTGACCACCTATGACGACAAGGGCCTCTACTTCCGCACCGCTCCCCCGGACAAGCTCCAGGGTGCAGTGCTCGCGAACTTGATCGCGGGCGACGGCGCAGCGACCGTGTACATCATGGCGCTCGACGATGCGTACGGAACCGGCCTTGCTGATGCGATCGAGGCAAACCTCACCGCAGCAGGCGTTGAAGTAGTTGGCAAGAAGATCTACGACCCGAAGGCAACGACGTTCGATGCCGAGGTTGACGAGATCGTCGCCGCCAACCCAGACGCAATCATGCTCGTCACCTTCGATGAAGGCTCCCGCATCCTCCGCACCATGGTGGAGAAGGGTGTTGGCCCGAAGGTCAAGAAGGTCTACGGTTGCGACGGCAACATGGGTAACGCACTCGGCGAGAACTTCGACTCGGGTAAGTAATCCATCTAGATCAAAGAAAGGGCCCGGTCCGAAAGGACCGGGCCCTTTTGCTTTCTCTGGTTATTGAAAGTTTGCTCAGCCGCCGGTCATCTTGGCGAGCGTGCCGAGATACAGCTTGATGACGTTCGGATCCGCCAACAGTTCGCGACCAGTTCCCGTGTAGGCATTGCGACCCTGATCGAGGACGTACGCACGGTCGGTCACCTGGAGGCAACGACGTGCGTTCTGCTCAACCATGAGGATCGCGATTCCTTCAGAATTGATCTTCTTGCACTGGATGAACACCTCGTCCTGCAGCGCAGGCGACAAACCTGCAGATGGCTCGTCGAGAAGCAACAGCTTCGGCTCCATCATGAGGGCCCGACCCATTGCCACCATCTGACGCTCGCCACCTGACAAAGAACCAGCGCGCTGTGCCGCACGATCCGAAGTTTCGGAAAGAGGTTCGTCACATAGTCGAAACGTTCGGCAAAGACGCTCGGCTTCAAGAAGCAACCCATCTCGAGGTTCTCAGAAACCGTGAGACTCTGAAAGACGTTCTGCGTCTGCGGCACATAACCGACGCCGCGTTCAACGAGCTCGTGAGCCTTCAGCCCGGTGATGTTCTCGCCGTTCAGCATCACCGAACCCGACCGTGTGGAGCACTGCCCAAGGATCGCTTTGAGCACCGTCGACTTTCCTGCGCCATTCGGTCCGATCACCCCGACGAATTCGCCAGCGCGAACCTCGATGTTGCAACCATTCAGGATGTTGACCTCTGGGATGTAGCCAGCGACCAGATCTTCGACGTGCAGCACGAGGCCACTCATCACGCCTCCTCCATCAACGACTTGCCTTGGTGGCCACCGAGGTACGCCTCGATAACCGCAGGATTGGCCGAGATCTGGTCGGGAGTGCCCTCCGCGATGATTCTTCCCTCCGCCATCACGACGACCCAATCAGAAATGTCATGAACCATGTCCATGTCGTGCTCCACGAAGAGCACCGTCATCCCATCGTCTCGCAGACCGCGAATGTGTTCATTCAGGCTCTGCTTGAGCGCGGGGTTGACGCCCGCCATCGGCTCGTCGAGCATGACGAGGCGCGGGTTCGTCATGAGCGCCCGAGACATCTCAAGGAGCTTTCGCTGCCCGCCCGACAACGTGCCGGCATATTCGTTTCGCATGTGGTCGAGCTTGAAGCGCTTGAGGAGCTCGTCGCGCGCTTCTCGATGACTTCCTCTTGGCGCTTCCATCTAAACGGCAGCAGACCGTTCCACCAACGCTCTCCCACCTGGTGAGTGGCACCGAGTTTCATGTTCTCGATCACCGACATCTTGGTCAGGCTCTTGGTGAGCTGAAAGGTCCGAACCATGCCCATGGAGGCGGTGCGGTGGGCCACGACCTTCTCGAGGTTGCGACCGTCGAACATCCACTTCCCCTCGTTCGGCGTATCGAACCCGGTGAGCAGATTGAACAAGGTCGTCTTGCCAGCACCGTTGGGCCCAATCAACGCGGTGATCGATCCGCGTTGCACCTCGAGATGATTGACATCCACTGCGACGACTCCACCGAAATTCCTCCGCACGCTCTCGGCGATGAGGATCGGGTCGGGCTTGGAGACCCCTGGTCGAGCTTCGACGGTCGCCAGCGCTTCCTTGGCTCGGCGTGCGGAATCGGAAAGGAACTCAGCGGCCATCGAGTGCCATCTCTTTCCTGTTCCCGAAGATGCCCTGTGGTCTGAAGGTCATGAGCAGCATCAATCCGAGCCCGATCAGCATGTAGTTCACCGGGCCCACCTGAGACTTCTGCAGCAGGCCAAACCCGAAGATGCTGACTGGCTGATCCTTGGTGAGTTCACGCAAGAAGTTGTCTGAGAAGACATACAGGCCCCAGAAGATCATCGGCCCAACTACCGATCCGCGAACCTTGGCCACGCCACCGAGAACGAGTGCCGTCAACACGTAGAAGGTGACGTCGCGGCTGTAATTGTCGGGCTGCACCGAACCACGGTCGAGAGCGAACACCACTCCAGAGAACATGCCGATTACACCGCCGATGATGAGCGACTGCATCTTGTAGGAGTACACGTTCTTGCCGAGACTGCGAACTGCATCCTCATCTTCACGAATGGCCTTGACCACGCGGCCCCACGGACTGCGCATGAGGAGGAACACCAAACCCGAGAAGATGCCAACGAGCGCCCAGGCGACGATCATCGTCCACAGCGTGTAGCCGCTGTACTGGAATGGACGAATGCCGTAGAGATGGCCTGGATCAAACGGACTCAGGTCTCTAAACGGAGTGCTGAACGAGTTGATGCCGTCAGAGCCTCCGAAGTACTCCTTGAACCGAACCGATCGAACGATGAGACGCACGATCTCCGCCGTGGCGATCGTGACGATGGCCAAGTAGTCGGCTCGGAGACGGAGCGTCGGAATACCGACGAGCACGCCGAGCACAACGACATAGATGAGGCCGATCACGATTCCCCACCACATTCCGACCCCGAAATACTGCGACGTCATGCCGAGCCCATACGCACCACACGCCATGAAGGCGGCCTGACCGAAATTGAGCAGACCGGTGTAACCGAACTGCACGTTCAAGCCGATTGCCGCCAACGCGAAGTACGCGGCGTCCATGCCGATCAGCGCGCTGATCGTGTTCTCGAGAACCTTGATGATGTCCATCTCAGCCCACCCGCTGCTTTCTGCCCAAGATTCCCTGCGGGCGAACAATCAGAACGACGACGAGAATGAACAAAGCCGGGGCATTCTTCAGTTCTGCTGGCACCACGAGAGACGCGAGTTCGACGAACAATCCGACGAAGAACCCTCCGACGAGTGCGCCGTATGCCGAACCAAGACCGCCAAGAGTGATTCCCGCGAACATCAGGAAGATCAAGCCGCTTCCCATCTCGAACCCAACCTGCTCGTCCAGCCCGCGGAACACGCCACCCAGTGCTGCGAGTGCACCTCCGGCGATCCAGACGATCCGGATGATGCGCTGCGTGTCGATACCCGTGGATGACGCGAGCGCCGAGTTGTCGGACACCGCACGAATCGCCTTCCCGGTGCGCGACCTCTGGAGGAACATCGCGACCGCAATGAGGACCACGAGCGAAATGATCGCGGTCGTCAAATCACGCATCGTGATTGACACCGGACCAAACTTCTTGGCGACCTGCAGGCTGAAGTCGTCAAGCGGCCGAGTACGACCACCGAATTGGTAGAGATAGAAGTTCCTCAGCATGATCGAGAGACCCACTGAAACGACGAGCTGCGAGATCAGCCCGATTCCGCGCTTGCGGAGTCGCCCGAAGATCAGCTCGTTGAAGAGAAACCCGAAGAGGCCCCGAGCACGATGACGAGCGGCGCTCCGATCAGCAGAGGGATACCAATGATCACGTTCAGCCAAACGCCATCAATCCACCGAAGGTGACCATCTCTCCGTGCGCAAAGTTCGTCAATCCAGTCGTGCCGAAAATGAGCGACAACCCGACCGAACAGATCGCGATGATGAGACCGAGACGAACACCGTCCACCGAACGCTGCAAGATCTTGTCGAACAGCGATGTCGAACTCGATGCACTCGCACCCGTGAAGAACCGAACCAGCTTGTCATTCGTCGTGAAGGCGTCCTTTTGGATGACCGCCGTAAACTTCTCTTCGTTGATCAACGAGGCCCCGTCTGGAAGCGTCGATACGTCGAGAGTCACCACGTAGTAATCCTTCGCGGGTACCGGTAGAGCAATCGTCCCGTCAGTCCCGGTTTCACCGCGCGTCACTTCCGTTCCTGCCTGGTTCGTCACGACAATCGTGACACCGGCAACTGGTGCACGACTCGTCGTCGAGCCGTCCACGCTTTGGTCCTGCACCGATGCGGTAATGGTGAACTCGGACTCAGCAGCCTTCACCGTTCCTTGAGAAAACCCGAGGATGCATATCGCCGCGCCGATTGACGACAGCCACAACCGAGCGCGTCCGACCCGTCGTTCCCCCATAAGTACGCCCAATCTAGTCCTCACGCACTTGCCGAAGCAGTCCGATCGAGCAACGAAGCGACCAGATTGGTCGTCGTCACGGTGACGGCGACGGAACCGGCGATATGGAGTGCCACGAGCGCCGCTGGAATGCCCGAGAAATACTGAACATAGCCCACGAATCCTTGAGCCACGAAGGCCCCGAGCACCAATGAGACCTCTCGATAGAGAACACTCGATGGGCTCTTCCTCACTTTTCGGGTGATGAGCAGGAGTACGCCCAACGAGACCCACACCGATGCGCTGTGCACCCTGGCAATGTCGCGAATCTCGAATCCCAGGCGAATGGCGTTCTCATCGCCTGCGTGAGGTCCGCTTCCCGTCACCATCGTTCCAGTGACGATGGCACACGTTGTGGCGAGGGCAAAGAGCGCGCCAAGGAAACGCGAACCTTCGAGTTGTCCCAATTGAGCATTGTCGGGATGAGCGACCCTCACGAGAAGGGTTGACAGCACCACTAAGACCGCTGACACGAGGAAATGGGTCATGTTGGACCACGGATTGAGCCCGGTCCATACGACATAGGCACCGATGACCACTTGAAGAAGCACCCCACGACGAGTGACGATGCGAGCCATCGTGCGTGTCGTGGTGCTGGGCGGACGGCCAGCGATGCCAGGACGGCGAGAACCACCGAAGCTGCGACCACCCCGGTGAGCAGGCGGTTCACCTGCTCGATGGCGGCATGCCAGGAGGAGACGTCGACGAATCGCTCCGAATTGCACTCCGGCCAATCCGAGCACCCGAGGCCACTCCCCGTCAGACGGACCCAGGAACCCGTCAGAACGATCCCGATCAGGGCTCCCCGAGCGAACAGCGCGACCCGCCTGAAGGCCTGTTGGGAAAGGGTTCGGGCCACCGCAACAGGGTAGGTCCCCCAGCCCAGTCCTCACCGTCAGAGACCGATCGGGGGCCCCAGAACCCCTTGTAACCACTCTTAGTGGTTACAACGACATTTTCCGTGAGAAATTGCTCAAGTTGACCCCCGAGTTGCCGAAACCCATTGCGGATCTCACACCACGCAAGGGAGCACATCATGAAGGCAACATCGATTCGCAAGGCACTCGTTCTGACGAGCGCCGTCCTGGGTCTTTCCGTCACGTTGACGGCAGTCCTCTCGGTTTCGCACACGTCGACGGCAATGGCGGCAACAGTCGTCCAGTTGCCCCAGCGCGGAGACAGCGGTCCAGAAGTTGTTCGCCTGCAACAGGCAATCGTCGCCCGCGGTTTCACTCTCGTCGGCGGCGTCACCGGAGAGTTCAACGGTCAGACGGTCGCGGCACTTCGCTCGCTGCAGAAGGTCGCTGGCTTCAAGGCAACTGGTTCGCTCGACGAGCGCACCGCGAAGTTCCTCGGTCTCGTCGACGTTGCCCCAATTGCTGCGAACGCCCTCCCGTCGGTTGGGATGTCGGGTGACACGGTCTGGTCGCTCCAGCAGGCGCTGATCAATGCGGGTACGCCGGTCAAGGGTGGCGCTGACGGAAAGTTCGGTCTCGCGACCACGATTGCCCTCGGCAAGTTTCAGTCTGCTCGTGGCCTGAAGGTCACCAAGACCCTCGACGAGGCCACCGCGATTGCGCTCGGTCTGCTTCCGGCACCAGCCCCGGCAAAGGTGACCGCTTCGACGAAGGCCGCTGCAGCGGCCCCAGTGCAGACCCAGACCGCAGCTGCAGCCGCACCTGCAACTATCACGATCGACACCCTTCCGGTGCGCGGTCAGAAGTCCGAAGCCGTTCGCCTCGCGCAGCAGTCGTTGGTGAATGCCGGCGTTGAAGTAAAGGGTGGCGCAGACGGCGTGTTCGGTGTGGCAACGACCATCGCAATCACCAAGTTCCAGGAGCTCCGCGGTCTCAACCAAACGGGCGCACTTGATGTCAACACGGCCTCGGCCCTCGGCCTCATCCCGTCACTCGAGGAGCTCGGACTTCCTTCACTCAAGGTCTTCCCAATGCAGGGACGTTGCAACTTCTCCGACACGTGGGGCCAGGCGCGCTCGGGCGGCCGCTCGCACGAGGGAACCGACGTCATTGGACCGAAGGGTCTCGCACTCTACGCAGTCGTCGACGGCGTGATCACCAAGACGTATGTCGGTGCGGCGAACGGTGGAACGGCACTTCGACTCACTGCTCCTGATGGCACCTACTTCTACTACGCCCACCTCGATTCCTTCGCTCCAGGAATCGCTGCTGGGGTCCCAGTTCGCGCAGGTCAGATCGTCGGTTTCAGTGGAGACACTGGCAACGCCGGCACCCCTCACCTGCACTTCGAGGTTCACCCACGCGGTGGTGCGGCAGTGAACCCTTACCCGATCCTCAAGGCCGTCGACGCATGTTCAGTGACCGAGGTGCTCCCCCAGTAACTGACAGCGGCGATGAGGTAGTCCGGGCAGTGACGATGTGAGAACCATCACTGCTCGGACTATCTCACTTTTTAGCGGGTTCGCGAAGAATGTGCGATGTGCTCGAGATCGCTGAGATTCTCGAGGCTGAAGGTGTATCCGTCCCCAAGTCGAATGGCGCGAATCGTGGTGATGCTTGCATGCCCGATGATGAATCGCTCCCACTCCCACGGTGTCGCGGAAGACCCAGGAAGTGACAAACGAGGACACTGTTCGTTCCAGCATGCGCAACAAAGGCAATCTTTTCGCCGGGATTCTCAATGTGCCACAGCGGAAGCTCACCCTCGATGCGGTGGATGCCTCGGTTCGCGAGAAACTCAGTGGCTCCGGCATGGATACGGGCGACAAAGTCACGTACCGGTTCGCCGCCCTCAAGACCATGCCATCGATCGGCGGCGTTGCGCTTCAATTCTTGGCGGTACGCCTTGATCGTCACTTCCGACGGGGCGCCATGCCACGCAGGTTCCCTGATCTCCTCGAGAAAGGGCTCGATTACTTCGGGTCGCGATTGCTTCGCGAGGAGCGGTGCAGCAGTCTGACGTGTACGCAGGAGCGGGGAAACATAGACGTGGTCGAGGTGCTCTTCAGCTAGCCGCTCACCGAGGCGCTCCGCCTGTTCGAAACCTCGTTTCGTGAGCGGCGGGTTGACGATGCTCAATCCGTCCTTTACCCACTCGGGTTCAGCGTGACGAATGAGGAGAAATTCCACGGTTGCAGACTACTCAACGCCCCTTCACAGATGCTGTATCGCAGGTTCTTCAGTCGACACACGAAGCGATTGCATCGATGACGAAGGCGTCGTATTGGGCGTCGTTCACCGGTGTGGTCGATTCCGCGGCCACGAGCAATGCAGTACCAACGCAAAGGGCCTGATCATCCGAAATCTTCTCCCCGACTTGATCCGCCACGTAATAGCCATACGCCCGAAGTGCGCTCTCTTCGGTATCGAAATCAGAAGACGACTCTGTGAAGGAATTTGGATCGATATTGCCGATCGGAGTGGGAAGAGTGGTCGCCCCAGCAACTTCCCGGGTGGGCAATGCCTTGAGCTCGGTCTTACAAGACGATGCGAAGAATTCCCGAAGATCAGTCATCGCCTCGATCGTTTCCGAACGGCCAAGACCTGTAGCGACTGGGCTACGAGTGGATCGGAATCGGCAATCGAGGTGTCCCATGAGATCGCCTGCAGCGCAATCGACACCTCCGAGTACGCCCGTTCGGCGCGTTCCAACGATGCCGAAATCGAGTCCGGAGCCACCTCTCTCATCCTCGAGAGCGAAAGCAACAGCACAGACATCGTGCTTTGTAACTGGCGGGGTGTGGTCTTGGAGAAGTCTTCAAAGGCGGTTCCCGTTGCCACGATGCTCGATTCGAATTCAGGTCCGAAGGCACACGTTGCGGTCGAAGAGCTCGTCTCACCGCACGACGCCAAGCCGAGACTCAGCACCACGCACGCAATGAGCCTCTTCATGAGGTAGTCGCACTCAACCATGACTCATACATCGCCGAATATGCGCCTCCATGGGCGAGGAGTTGAGCGTGCGTTCCCTGTTCTACGATTCGCCCGCCTTCGAACATGATGACACGGTCAGCTCGAGCAGCGGTCGACAATCGATGCGCTACCGAAATGGTTGTCCGCCCGCGCGCAACGCGTTCGAATGTTCTGGCCATACGAACCTCGGTCTCTGCGTCGACCGAACTGGTCGCCTCATCGAGCACGAGGATTGACGGTGATGCGATGAACGCCCTCGCGAGTGCCACCAATTGCCGCTCACCGGCCGAGAGGGACGACCCTCGCTGTCCAACCGGCGTGTCGATTCCCTTCGACAACGAAGCAAGCCAGTCACTCAACGAAGTTCCTCGAACGTGGCGACGACGTCCTGTCGCGTTGCATTTGGGTCTGCGAAGACGAGGTTTTCACCGATGGTGGTGGCGAACAAGAAAGGTTCCTGTGGCACGACAACTAGCCGGGAGCGCAAATCTGCGTTTGCAACGCGACGAAGGTCCACTCCTCCGACGCTGACCGTTCCAATTTGAGGGTCGACCAACCGCGAGATGAGCCTCGCGAGCGTGGTCTTTCCGGATCCTGACGGACCGACGAAAGCGACGTGCTCACCCGGTGCGATCAACAAGTTGATGTCAGTGAGCACCGGCTCATCGTTCTCGTCGTCGCCGCGGGAGCGGTAGGAGAAGGTGACGTTCCGAACGTCCACACCGAGACTTCCCGTTGGTAGTGGCAACGGACGCGAAGACTCTTCCGGCCCAATTGGGGTATCGAGCACCGAGATCACCCGTCTCAGTCCCGCTACCGCACTTTGGGTTTGATCGATGGTTTCGGTGAATTCTGCGATTGGTTCGAGAAAGCGATAGGTCAGAAACACGAAACCGACGAGTGCACCTGCGGTGATACCCGAACCTGGTCCGAGCGCGATTCCGGTCCCAATGACCGAAGCAACGGTCAACGTTGCGAAAACCTCACCTGACGGGAAGAGAAACGCGCCTATGACTCCAGCCCGAATATTCGCCTTCGCCCTCACCCCGATGCTCTTCAATGTTCTTGAGAGAAACGTGTCGACGGCGCCGTACGCCTGAATGGTCTCAACCCCGGCGAATATCTCTCCGACGTCGGCTAGGAGATCCGCATTCTTCTCTCTGCTCTTCGTATGGGCCGCGACAAGATGGCGCTGAACGGTTCGTAGGACCAAGACCAGTGGAGCCGACACGAGAAACGCAACCACGGCAAGGCGCCAATCGAACGCCACCATGACTATTGCGACGACCAGCATTGGGACCCATCGAGCAACAAGGCAAGACCGCCCCACGAGAAGAACCTTGTGAGCGTTCAATGTCACTCGTTACCCGCGATACAAGGGCACCACGCTTTTCCTCGTTGTGGTCCGCGAGGCTCAGTCGGTGAATGTGATCGAACAACCTCACCCTCATGGCAAAGAGCCCACGTTCTGCTCGCGTACCCAATCGCGCAGTGGCGAGACGAAGAGTGACGGACGAGACGAAGACCGACGCAAGACCCGCCACGCACAACGTCGTCACGAACCCAGTCCTCATGGATCCCCCAACGAAGCCGTGGTCGATGATCTGACGAAGCAAAATGGGGATGACGAGTCGCGATCCGGTTCCGAGGAGGGCCAAGACGACCGTCAGACCGAGACCACTCCGAAGATCCGGAGCGATGTCAACGCCCTGTTTGATGATTGCGGTGGACGTCGAGAGCGAGGGTCGTGAAGCGTCACTCATGTGACTTCCTGTCGCTTTCATAGCTTTCGATGAGCAGGCGGTAGTCGTCCGACCGGCGAAGCAAGTCTTCGTGTGCACCGATGTCTTGAATTACCCCATGCTCTATGTGGATCACCTTCGTGGCGACGGCGACCGTCGAGGGGCGCGATGCGACGATCAGGCAGGAGAGGTAGTCCTTTTCGCGTAACCGTCGGATGATGTTCTGCTCGGTCGTCGGATCGAGCGCACTCGTCGTGTCATCGATGAGCAAAAGTGTCGGGTTCTTGTACAACGCCCGAGCAAGAGCAATCCGTTGGCGCTGACCACCGCTCAACGACACACCACGCTCCCCAACGATCGTGTCAACCCCATCAGGCAGCGAATCGACAAATCCATCGGCATCAGCTGTTCGTAGCGCGGATCGAAGGCGCTCTCCGTCTATGGGTTGTCCGAGGCTCACATTCTCGGCGATGGAGCCCGACAACAAGAATGCCTCCTGGAAGACGAAGGCCGGCTCGCTCGACGACCACAACACCTCTCCGCTCTCTGGTGACAGGAGGCCACCGGCCACTCTCAACAGCGTTGACTTCCCAGATCCTGTTCGCCCGACGATGGCGACAATTTCACCGCTGCGCACATCCAGGGACACATTCGAAAGGGCCGCTGATGACGCCCCTGGAAATACATAGGTGCAATCACGAACTTCGATCACCTTCTGACTTGAGTCGATCTTTCGTGGAACCTTTCGCTCAAGAATGGGTTCGTCGAGGATCTCGGACACGCGCTTCCAACCGCTCGCGGAATGAGGAACTTCGCTCAACACGTAACCGATGATCCTCAGGGGAAAAATCAGGAGCGTGAACAGATAGATGAAGCTCGACAGTTCGCCGAGAGTCATCGCACCTGCGGCGACCCGGTGTGCCCCGATCAGAATCAGGATCACGTTGAATGACGCTGGGACGAAGTCCAACAACGCCTCGAAGGTCGATCGTGCGTAGACCGCCCGAATTCGGGCGTCCCTCAACCGACCAGAAATCGTCGACAGTCTTCGAGTTTCACGGTCTTCGGCTCCGAAAACTTTGACCACCAAGACACCTTCGAAGCTCTCGTGAACGGCTTCGGATAGTGCCCCTAGTTCATGCTGGGCACGATCGTAAAAACATCGATCCGCTTCTGGTACCCCACGTTGAGGAGCAGCAGACAAGGGATCAGGAGCAACGCCACGAGCCCGAGCGGAATGTCGACGATGACGAGCCAGACACCACTCGTCACAACGAGGACGAGGACGGACGTGCTGAATGGCAGTGGTGCCAGGACCCCAACGGTTGCATCGACATCAACACCGACGCGGGAAACGAGGTCTCCGGTCATTTGCCTACCGTGCCACTGGGCCGGCTGCTTCATCACCTTCGTTGCAACCGCTTGGGAGACTTTGGCCGCAACATTCCACTCCGTCACGCCTGCAAACGAGCGACGAACGACCACACCAACGGCGCGCGTCAAACCAATCCCGACAATGAGGGCCCCGCCGGTGATGAAGCGGGAAGAAGCGATCGATCCGGAATCGAAGTACGCGATGATGACGTTGTCGATCGTCCAGCCAACAGCGAAGCTCGACGCCACCGTGCAAAGGCGTAGACCGCAGCACCACACACGGCAATTCCAAAGGACTTGGGCTCATATCGGACCAGTACTTTGAGCAGCGAAAACGCCTGTTTCAATCGAGACGACATTGCTAGCGGCGGAGATGCGATGTCTGTCACGCAAAGAGTGTATTAGACGACTTCATTGGCGTCGTTACACTTCCCTCGTGAACCTCAAGCAAACGTTGACGCGAAGTGCAATCGTCTTCTTCGTATTGCTCACCACCGCAATGTGGATTTATGCATTCGTTTTCTCACCTCGCGAAGCGGTCAACCGAATCGCCGACAAAGAGTGGCAGCAGCGCGCCGAAGAAATCTGCTCCCAGGCGAATGACGAACGAGGAAAGCTCGCCGATTATCGACTGATTTCTTCGGCCGGAAAAGATGCCTTGTCACAGCGTGCCGACATCGTGGAGGAGGCGACCACGATCCTCGCTCGCATGGTCGACGAAATAGCGCTGGTCTCGCCAGGTGACGCGAAGGGACAGGCGCTCGTGCCGCTGTGGATCGCGGACTATCGCACATATCTGAACGATCGACTCGACTACGTCGCGCAGCTTCGCTCAGGGCAGAACGAGCCCTTCAGCGAGACGATGACCGAGGGTCTTCCACTCTCAGAAAAGATCTCGACCTTTGCAGCGGACAACAGAATGCCGAGTTGCAAAGCCCCAATCGACTTGTCAGTCTGACGTTCCAACAAGGAACTCAGTCGGTGGAACCCACTGATCATTCGCATCGCGAATTCGAATGATGCGAGCAGGATTGCCGACTGCCACGCAATAATCGGGCAGATCCTTAGTCACAACTGATTGAGCTCCAACTGCGACATGGCGACCGATGGTGACGCCTGGGAGAACCACAGAACCGTGTCCGAGCCACGACCCTGCACCGATTCGAACGCCCTCTCCGGCTGGGTCTGCAGCGAGATTGGACGCGATGAATCTGTGTAGCCGTGATTCTGATCAGTGATGTACACGTTGTGACCCGTCCACACATCATCTTCGATCACGATTGAAAGGTGTCCGACGATTCCGCTCCCCCTGCCGATGAGCACACGATCACCAATAGATACGACTGGGTCGGAAAAGCATTCCTGGCCCGGCATCATTCCGGCCGACAGAGCGACATTGGATCCAATCATCGTGTCAGTTCCGATGCGAATGTATTTCTCCCCGAAGATGGTTGTCTGAGGAAACATGATGATGCTTCGTTGTCCGAACGAACCGAACTTGCGACCTTGGGCCGTATGAGGACCGATGGCTCCATAGAGCGAGAGCCAAGCCCAGACGCGTCGTGCCGCCCACTCTGAGAAGCGGTGCAATCGTCGTCTCACCCGAAACAATCTACCGTTAGCCTGATTTCGTGCGTCCGCGAGTCACCGCTCCCGTCGTTCGTTCACGCAAGGGTGTCGCTCCTCCGCTGACCATGATCACCGCCGTACGACGCGACCTTTGCCCGAATCGTCGATGAATCCGGAGTCGACATGATTCTCGTCGGCGACTCGGTTGGATCCGTCGTCCAAGGCGTAGGCACCACGATTCCCGTCACGATCGAGGAGATGGAGTATCACGTTCGTCTCGTCGCCCGAGCGAATCCAAAGGCGCTCATCGTCGGCGATCTGCCCTTCGGCTCGTATCACGTGAACAGCGAACAAGGGGTTCGTAGTGCGATCCAGTTGATCAAGGCTGGAGCGTCGGCAGTCAAGCTCGAAGGTGGCACGACGATGTATGACACCATCGCCGCTATTTGTCGTGTTGACATCCCCGTCATGGGCCACATTGGACTGACGCCTCAGAGCTATCACCGGATGGGTGGACACAAGGTCCAGGGACGTGACTTCGAAGGTCGAGATCGCATCCTCGAGGATGCCAAGAGCGTTGATGCCGCTGGCGCATTTGCGACGGTGATTGAGGGTGTACCAACCGATTTGGCGCGTGAAATCACGAATGCAATCACCATTCCAACGATCGGTATTGGTGCCGGACCACACACGGATGGTCAGGTACTCGTTCTTCACGACATCCTTGGTCTGAGTTCGAACCCGCCTTCCTTTGCTCGAAGTTATGCCAGTGTTCGTGACATCGCCCTCGGCGCCTGCACTCAATTCGTCCACGCGGTCCATGAGAGACAGTGGCCGGATTCTCAACATTCATTCGACTGATCTCGTGGACGTCATCTCTGACATTCGCCAGTTTCGTGAATGGCGCTCGACCCTCAACCAAACAACGTCAGTTGCACTCGTTCCAACCATGGGCGCACTGCACGAAGGGCATGCAAGCCTCATTCGAGACGCAGCATCGACGGCGACTGAAACGGTGGTCAGCATCTTTGTCAACAGGATCCAGTTCAACGACGCTGCGGACTATGCCAAGTATCCCAAGACGCTGGACGCGGACCTCGAGATCGCAGCCGCTGCTGGATCGACTGTCGTATTCGTTCCGAAGGAGGAAGAGATCGGTCCACTTCTCCAAGGAGCGCCGATGAGGGCCGGCGCAATCGGAACCTTGTGGGAGGGTGCGGACCGACCGGGACACTTTGACGGCGTGCTCACCGTCGTCAACCAACTCTTCTCCATCGTCCAACCGTCACGTGCTCGGTTTGGGGAGAAGGATCGGCAACAGCTCACGATCATCACACAGTGGGCTCGTAAAGCGTGGAGTGGTCTCGTCATCGATCATGGTCCGACCGTTCGCGACGAAGATGGATTGGCACTCTCGAGCCGCAACCGTCGACTTTCACCTAGTGGCCGAAAAGAAGCCCTTTCCATCAATCGCTCCCTTCGCGCGATCGCCACACTCCATGGATCCGGGAATAATGCTGTGGGCGAACTCCTTGATCACGGTCGATCGTTGTTATCACCCGAACTCGACGTGCACTACCTCGCGATCGTCGACAGTGAGACGCTGAACCCGATTGACGAGGCTCGATTTGGTTCGATAGTCCTCATCGCCGCTTCCGTTGACGGGGTCCGACTGCTCGACAATCTCGAACTTTCCTGACCACTCAACTCGTCAGCGATGCACCGACGGATTTGTCTGGCGCATTCTGTAGCGATACGTGCGAATGTCGTCTCCTGACAGAATCCCTCCGCGAGCCAAGGATCGACCGTTCTGCCAATTGGAGAGACCCAACTCTGGTCGCCCAAGCGCGTACTGCCCATCTACCCATCGGGTGAAACCATTGCCGACGAATGGTGCGTTCAAGATCTGCCATGCAAGGTCTTGTTCGGCTTGATCGGTGCCGAGAACGGACGCAACGAACTGTGGCGAGTATCGATTGCACAAGTCCAATGAGTCCTTCACCGACTCGGTGACCACGAAGAACAACTCGGGAACGTCGTCCCACTCCCACTCCGTCGCGAGATTGTCGGTGGTGTCGATGTGTACATCGAAATGATCTCGTTGCAAGAATTCCGCATCACCCGCAGTGAGTCCGACGACATGAAGCGTGGCGCGTGAGCCCTTTGCTCTTGAAAATTCATCAAGGTGAGTAGCAATCACTGTTCCGACTTCTCTCCATCGAGAAACCGGCGCACAGCACACATTGAGCGTGTTGCACACCTTCCTGTCAAGGGAATGCCTGAACGTCTCTGCAAACCACCCGATCTCGGCCGTCTCGCCCAAGATCATCCAGGCTCCGCCGGTGCCATGAAGGCTCGTCGAAATTCCGTTTGACTGCGCGACGAAACCGAGGTCGCTCACGGCCTGACCGCTTCCTCGAGCCACTGCAAGGCTGATGCGCCTGTCCGAGAACAATGCCCAACCAGAGGACCGGTCTGACTCGTCGAGGAGCACGACAGCGTCCTCTGGCAATCCCGATTCCACGAGGGCCGGTCGCAAGCAGGTGCTCATGATCGCTCGAGCAGTCCCGAGTGCGTCCGAACCGATCCGAAAGACACAAGAATTCCCCGTCCGCAAGACGCCTGTGGCATCCACACACACGTTCGGACGCCCTTCGAACACGAACGCGACCACACCAAGGGGACTCGCGATCTTTTCAACTCTCCATCCCTCGTGTTCGATCTGCTCGGCGACAGATTCCTTGCGAACATCAGAACTGGCCCACAAACGGGCGCTCTCGACCATCTCGCTTCTCATCTTTTCGGTGATCGAAAGACGTCCCGTAGAACGACCACGTTGTTGCGCATCGGCGACATCACGCGCGTTGGCGCTCGCAATCGTCGAGAATCGATCGTCATCCTCCAGGTAGGCGGCGAATCGTTCGAAGAAATCGGAAATCTTGTCGTCTGAAACTTGCGCCAGAACACCGAATGCGGCTCTCGCCGAGAAACTCCCTCAGCACACCTTTCCGTGATGTCGGCGTCCACGAAACCGATTCGGTCCGGTAGGACGATCGCTCTTCCCCCAGCGTTCAGAATTGAGGCTTCCTCTGCAGTGAGCGAGTGAGTCCCACTTGGCCCGACGAGTCGGTCTCCGACCGATAGTCAGCGTCCATAGCCGACCTCCTCAAGGGTCACCCGTCGACCCTCAGCAATCGATCGCTGAGCGGCAACACCGATCGCCACCGACCGAGTGCCATCTCGCAGCGACGCGACGACCGTTGTTCGTCCCAAGATCGCGGAGCGAAACGCTACGTGCTCGCGATATGACGATCCGTGATGAAGTCCCTCATACGGCGACTCGAGCATTTCAATAGTTGTCGCCACGCCCGATCGGCCCGACTCTCGGAGTCCAATCGAACACTCATGCGAAGGAACTCCAACTTCTGCTTTGCCGAGGTCGCCGACGACGCTGATCTTCTGTTCATCTTTCGACCCTTCAGCAAACATGCACAGCTCGAGCATCCCTCGAGCATCACCATCGAATTCCACGATGACATAAGCATTGTCGACGATGTCGGGCACCTCTCCGTCGTAACTTTCGTCAATGTGGTTGACCCGTGTTGCACTCGTGGCCATCACGGCAACCGGCTCCCGTTGAACAACTTGGTACATCAAGTCGAAGAAATGGCAACACTTCTCAACCAACGTCCCACCGGTGTTTCGGTTGAATCGATTCCAAGCGCCAACTTTGTCCAGGAACGGAAAGCGATGCTCCACGATCGTGACGAGTCGAACATCGCCCACCTCACCACTTCGCACCCGCTCGAGGAGCCACATCGTAGGTGCCATGAATCGATACTCGAGGCCGACGGAGACGACCTGATGCGGATACCCATTCGCCAATCGCTCGAGCTCAAGACAATCGCCGACGGATGTCGCCATCGGCTTCTCAATCAACACATGCTTACCGGCTTGAATCGCGTCGCGAGCAATTTGAGCATGCGTGTGATTCGGACTCGCAATGATCACTGCGTCAAAATCGACTGATTCGAGCGCCGATTCAAGGTCTCCGAATTCCGACACGTCAGCGTCGCAAAGCGGTCGCGCGAGGCGCACAGATTCGGCGTGCGGGTCAATGAGTGCAGTCACGACGGAATCGTCGAGATGCGCAATGTTCCCGAGATGCTCTCTCCCCATCATCCCCGTGCCGACGATTGCGTACCGCAGAGTGCGGGTTGAATCTGCTTGCGAGGGCACAAAAGTAGTGTATTGACGTGTCTTCACCGCGCCCCTACTTCCGTCAACTCCTCAGCGGCCGCGACTTCGCAACCGCGGATCCGCTCGCACAGTCGATGGCGAACAATGTCTACCTCGTCGGTGATCTCGATGCGCGGGAGTGTCTCATCGTGGATCCTGCCTACGCGATTGACGACATCATCGCCGTAGCTGAACGTGACGAAATGACGATCACAGGGGTTCTCGTCAGCCACTATCACGCCGACCACATCGGCGGCTCAATGATGGGTCACACCATTGAAGGGCTGTCAACGCTTCTGGAGTCCGTCGACGTGCCCCTCCACGCGAACAAGTCTGAAGTTCCGTGGATCACGAGGACCACTGGAATTGACGCGACCCAGATCACCGCACATGAAGGAGGCGACGAGGTTCGTATCGGTTCTTTCACCATCAACCTCGTTCACACGCCAGGCCACACACCCGGAAGCCAATGCTTTCACTTTCACGGCGCACTGATTTCTGGCGACACCCTCTTCCTCGATGGATGCGGTCGTACCGATCTGCCAGGAAGCGATGCCGAGCTGATGTATCACAGTCTTCAAACGATCGCTCGCCTTCCTGACGAGACCGTCGTTTTCCCCGGACACCGATATTCAGAGCATCCCTACGGCGACCTGAAGACGATCAAGCAACACAACCACGTCTTCCGACCAACGAGTGTTGATCAGTGGATGCAGTGGTTCGGGTCGAATTAGAGCGCAGAGAGGATCGTGCTCACTCCACTCAGACCGAGCAGCACGAGCACTCCTCTTCGAAATGTCGCTTCGTTAATTCGTGAGCGCATACGCACGCCGAAAATGCTGCCAACCAACAGCAATGGCAGCGACGCAGCGCTCACAAGGAGCAATTCTGAGGTCACTTTGCCGCGCAGTGCGTACAGCACCGCCGCATAGATACCGCTGAAGAGGAACACTGTGTTCAACGTTGCGCGGAACGCTGCTGGTGAAACCTTCCGCGCTTGCAATACGAACACGAGCGGAGGTCCATTCGTCGACGTCGCGGTGTTGAGTACACCGCTGACCAGCCCGAAGAGCCAGTCGAACCACGATCCCTGTGCGACACCATCGAATCCTCTCTGCAATGCCACTACGCCGAACAGCACCGATACACCAAGGACGAGCTTCACCCAACGCGCATCGACGTTGAAGAGCAGATATGCACCGACCGGTCCACCAAGAATCGTGCACAGCAAGAATCGCCGAGTGAGAGTTCGGTCTAAATCCGCCCGAGAGTGCAACGAGTGACCGAGGTTGCCGATCGTGCCCACAAGGTCGCAATGACGACGGCGTCTTCGAGACTCAGCCTGAGCAACAACAAGGGCACGGTCAGGAGCGCGAACCCAAATCCAGCGGTCGCTTGGACCCATCCGGTGGCGAGAATGACTCCACAGACGACCATGATGTCCACGCCCGTCATGTCAAGCCAACAAACTGATCGCCTCGGCGAACGCCTCGGTGTGCTTGTCGACGTCGGCCATCGTGTGTTCGGGGCACATTAGGGCCATGTTGTGGAATGGCGTGAGCAGGACTCCTCGATTGAGAGCGCTCAAGTGGAAGTACTCCTCCAGTTCGTGGTCGACCCTCGACGCTGCCTCCGCCCCGTTCGTCGGAGCTTGACTGAACCAGTACTCCGCTCGACACCCGAGTTGCTGAACCGACCAATCGAGATCTCTGGCTTGAAAGACCTCCGCGACCCCTGCAGCCCAAGCCCCAGCGAGCGGGATCGTCCTTTCAAAATGCTGTGCGAGAAGCGACGAAGTAAGCGTCGCCTTCATTACCGCCATGGCCAACGAACTCCCACTCAAAGTTCCGCCTACTCCGCCAACATCAATCGAGTCTCGATCGAGTTTCATCTCAAGATCGGATGCGACCTCCAAAGACATTCCGTACGCGGCAACCGGTACGCCTCCACCGATCGTCTTTCCAATCACCACGAAATCAGGCTCGAGTCCCCATGCGGCGGTGCAGCCACCTGGCGACGCACAGATGGTGTGGGTCTCGTCAATCACAAGAAGCACGCCGTACTTTCGCGTCAACGAGCGAACGCCCTCGAGATATCCAGGTTGTGGCAGCACGATGCCGATGTTCGTGAGAGCAGGTTCCATGAGGACGCATGCGACGTCGCCATGCTTCAAGGCCGCTTCGAGCGCTGTGAGATCGTTGAATGGCACCGCACGAGTCGTCATGGAGGGATCGACTTGTGGTCCTATTGCACCGGGTCGACTCACCGTCTTTCCGTTTTCGTCTAGGACAACCAGTGTTTCGTCAACGGTTCCGTGATAACACCAGTCGTTCACCACAATCTTCGGCTTCCCCGTCAGAAACCTCGCAAACCGGAGAACGAATCGATTCGCATCGGTTGCGCTCAACGCAAATTGCCATTTGGGTAAACCAAAACGTGAGGACAGGTTCTCCGCCACTTCGAGTGAATCCGAACTCGGCAACATCGAGGTGAGCCCACGCTTCGACTGCGCGATCAGTGCCTCGGTGACCTCCATTCGAGAATGACCAACCATGGATCCAGTGTCGCCAAGGCAGAAGTCAACGTATTCATGGCCGTCGACATCGACGAATCGACCGCCATGAGCCTCCTGAATGAACAGCGGAAACGCACCGGGCCAACGCGTCATCCATGGCATCGGCACACCCGACACAAGGTGATCGTGCGCGCGACTGGCCATCATCTTGGATGCTTGATGCTGAGCCTCGAACCGCTCACGCTCAGCAGCCATGACCTCGTGCAATCGACGACGAACATCCACACGTCCAGTTTGGCCGAAGCAGCCCGAGACTTTGGTTCTCTAGACTGACACCGTGACCATTGCCCTACGTGACGAATACCGAGCAATGACGGTCTCCATGACTCGACTCCGAGCGCGAATCGACGAATTGGCACGAATTGGGGCGACCGATGCAGGCGGATCCTGTCGCCTCGCGTTGACCGACGAGGATCGCCAAGGGCGCGATCTGATCTGTCGCTGGATGTCAGACCTCGGTATGGCGGTGACGATTGACGCGATCGGAAACGTCTTTGGTGTCTGGAATGTCGGGCAAGGACTCCCGGTGATGACCGGCTCTCACATCGACACGGTGAGAACCGGTGGAATCTACGACGGGAACTACGGGGTGTTGGCGGGGCTCGAAGTGATTGAAGCGTGCCAACTCGCCGGTGTTTCACCCAACCGCCCACTCGCGGTCGCCGTGTTCACCGATGAAGAGGGTGCGCGATTCGCCCCGGACATGTTGGGCTCCCTCGTTTTCGTCGGCGGATTGGGCGTCGAAGAAGCGCTCGACACGATCGGGATCGACGGTGCGCGCCTCGGAGACGAGCTGGAAAAGATCGGCTATGCGGGAATGACGCCCTGTCCGGGAATCGCTCCCCACGCTTTCGTGGAGTTGCACATCGAGCAGGGTCCACTCCTTGAAGCGAATCGCAAACGTCTCGGAGCGGTGACTGGAGTTCAGGGAATTTCATGGCAGGAAGTCACGATCGTTGGCCAGTCGAACCATGCAGGCACCACTCCGATGTCGCTTCGGAAGGATCCGGTCGCTGCAGGCGCTGATCTCGCTGGTTTCGTTCGAGATCTCGCGCATCGATATGGCGGTAATCAGGTGTGCACGGTCGGCAAGTTCGATGTGCACCCGAATCTCGTGAACGTGGTCGCCGCTCGTGTCACCCTCACCCTCGATATTCGGAACACCGATGAGGATCTCCTCAAGAAAGCCGAATCCGAGGTTGCTCGACACATCTCCGAGATCGAAAGCGTCTACGGCGTCTCGATCACAACACGGTCACTTGCTCGATTTGAGCCTGTCCAATTCGATGAGCGAATCATTGATCTCATCGAAGGAATCTGCAGCGACATCGATGCCAACACGATTCGCATGCCGAGTGGTGCAGGCCACGATGCACAGATGCTCGCCCGAGTCTGCCCGACCGCGATGATCTTCGTGCCGAGCAAGGATGGCATCAGCCACAATCCAGCCGAACATACCGATAACGAGGATCTCGAGAACGGTGCAAACGCCCTTCTCAGAACGATGCTTGCTTTGACGGATCACGAGTTCAAGGAGCGCCGATGAGCAGAGTGTTGAGAGTTGCCGCAGCCCAGCTTGGGCCGATTCAGCGAACTGATTCGCGCGAATCCGTCGTCACTCGGTTGATGGACTTGATGGAGACCGCCGCGAAATCGAACGTCGAACTCGTCGTTACCCGGAACTTGCCCTCACCACGTTCTTCCCTCGCTGGTTCGTCGACGACATCAAGGAAGCCGATCATTGGTACGAGCGTTCAATGCCGTCGCCGATTGTCCAGCCGCTCTTCGATCTCGCTCGCCGACATCGGATTGGCTTCTGCCTGGGCTATGCAGAACTCACGGACAAAGGCGAGCGATTCAACACCCAGATCCTCGTGGATCGCGAGGGTGAGGTCGTCGGAAAGTATCGCAAGGTACATATCCCTGGCCATGAGCACCACGAGCCTGACCGACCGTTTCAGCACGCCGAGCGCTATTACTTCACACCCAGTTCGGAAGGCTTCCCCGTGTGGAATGCATTCGGCGGTCGTGTCGGAATGATGATCTGCAACGATCGCAGGTGGCCAGAGTCGTATCGGGTGATGGGACTACAAGGAGTCGAACTCATTCTGTGTGGTTACAACACTCCACTGCACTATGTCCCGGATCCGACGCAAGATCCACTGCAGGGTTTCCACAATGCTCTCGTCATGCAAAGTGGCGCGTATCAGAATGGAACGTTCGTCGTTGGCGTCGCAAAGGGCGGGGTTGAGGAAGGCGTCGACAGCCTTGCCGACAGCATGATCGTCGCCCCATCTGGCGAGATTCTTGCGAAGGCTTCGACGTCAGGCGACGAACTGATCTGGGCCGACTGCAACCTCGACTGGTGCTACCAGTACAAGGACACCCTCTTTGACTTTGACCGCTATCGGCGCCCTGAGGTGTACACGAGGATCAGTGGCCAGCGTGGGGTTGACCCATCCGACAGAGGCCCATTTAACAAACTGTAAATCCCATTTCCTTACCCTGTAAGGTAAAACCATGACGCTGGGGGTCACGGGGCAGGGTGTCGACTTTGTCGTCAACGGCACGCCCGTCACGGTCCGTGGAGCACACCCCCATCTCCTTTCCGCTCTCCGCGAAGAGCTGAACATCACCTCTCCGAAAGACGGCTGTTCGCCGAGCGGACAGTGCGGATGTTGCACCGTCCTCGTCAACGGGAAGGCCGTCGTCAGCTGTCAGACGGACCTCGGCAAAGTGGCTGGAGGAACGGTAACCACCCTTGAGGGGTTCAATCCAGAAGTTCGTGATCGCTTCGCACAAGCATTTGCGGCCTGCGGCGGTTTGCAGTGTGGATTCTGCATTCCAGGAATCGTCGTGCGTGCACACTCACAGATCGAAAAGAAGGGCTCGTCACTGACTCGCAGCGACATGGCGCGACACCTCGGAGCCCATCTCTGTCGATGCACTGGCTACACAAAGATTCTCGACGCAATCGAGGCGGTTGCTGTGCAGTCCTCACCCCAACCGCTGCCGCTCGGCGAAATCGGAACGCGATCCGCCAAGTATGAAGCCGCTGAACTCGCGCTCGGCGATCGCGGTTACGTGGATGACATACGGCTTCCAGGACTTCTTCACGCGGCTCTCGTGTTCACTGACCACGCCCGAGCAGACATCCTGAAGATTGACACCGAGAAAGCGATGCAACAAGCGGGAGTTGTTGCGGTCTACACGGCACAAGACATCCCCGGAGATCCGATGGTCGGCATCATCTACAAGGACTGGCCAGTCATGATTCCCGTAGGCGGTCGAACCTCCTACGCAGGCGACGTGCTCGCCGTTGTTGTTGCCGAAACCCGCGAGGCGGCGCGTGCCGCAACGTCGCAGGTCATCGTGGACTACGCCCCTCTCACCCCCATCACCGATCCAAAGACCGCAATTTCATCGACCGATATTGCGGTCTGGAAGACCGACTCCAACGTGCTCAGCACAAGTTCGTATTCACGTGGAGACGTTGACCAGGCGCTGGCCGGCTGCGCACATGTTGTACATGAGACGTTCGCTACACAACGGATCGAGCACGCGTTTCTCGAACCCGAGTCATCACTCGCTGTCGTCGATCCTGAACACGGTTCCATCCACGTCTACTCGGGCGGCCAAGGCATCTGGGACGATCGGAACGACATCGCGCGCGTACTCGGCATTGGCAACGACAAAGTGACCGTCGAATTGATCACGAATGGCGGAGCGTTCGGCGGCAAGGAAGACATGTCCAATCAAGCTCATGCTGCTCTGGCGGCATGGCTGCTGAAGAAGCCCGTGAAGTGCACTCTCTCGCGCGAGGAGAGCTTCCGTATGCACGCCAAGCGCCACCCGATCACGATGGACTACACCGCTGGCTGCGACGGCGAAGGTCGGCTCGTTGCGCTCAAGGTTCGCGCTCTTGGCGATAGCGGCGCCTACGCGAGTGTCGGCATGAAAGTGCTGGAGCGTATGGCGGGACATGCGAGTGGTCCGTACCACGTACCGAACATCGATGTGCAGGCGATTGCCGCGCGAACCAACAACCCAATCTGTGGCGCGTTCCGAGGCTTCGGAGCGAATCAGGCACAATTCGCGATGGAAGGCGTCCTCGACAGGCTGGCCGAAAAGTGCGGGATCGATGGATGGACCATTCGCTCTCGAAACGTCATCAAGCCCGGGATGGTCTGGGGTCCCGGTCAAATCATGGACGACGGGTGTCTCGGCGCCGAAGTGTGTTTGGAGTCGGTGAAGGATGAGTACTACGAGGCCAAGCAAGCTGGCAAGGCAGTCGGAGTCGGCCTTGGGCTCAAGAACAGCGGACTCGGAAACGGTTTCAAGGAGATCACCCGCGCCGTCGTCAGATTGCGCAGCGATGGCGTCACGGAAGTGCGCCATGGCTGGACTGAATGGGTCAAGGAATCAACACGGTCGCCGCTCAAGTAGTCGTGAGCGAACTCGGAGTCGACCCAAACTCCATCGTCGTCATCGTTGATACGACCCGTGAACTTGGGCTCGGTCAGACCACAGGCTCTCGTGGAACCCTCATGGGCGCGGGAGCCGTGAAGGATGCGTGCGACGTCGCTCGACGCAACGGGCTCACCAAGGACGTAGATCACGTAGGCGAATACCGTGTCGACTGGACGACCAAGCTCGGAGATCCAGGGGTCGAGCATCCGATCATTCACTCAACGTTCGGTTACGCCGCCCAACTCGTCGTCATGGATCCTGAGACCAAGAAGATTGAAAAGGTGCTTGCGGCTCACGACGTCGGCAGAGCGATGAATCCGCTGCTGTGCGAGGGACAGATCGAGGGCAGCGTCCATATGGGTCTCGGATATGCACTGACCGAGGACTTCCCCTCCGATCCTGCAACCGGATTCCCAACCTTCACGACCCTTCGACAGCTTGGAATCATTCGCGCGAAAGACGTGCCCAAGATTGACGTCAAACTCATCGAGTCACCGCAACCAAACGCTCCATACGGAATCAAGGGTGTTGGTGAGATCGGCCTCGTCCCCACGGCAGGAGCGGTTGCGGCGGCACTTCACGCAGCCGACGGCGTCTGGCGAAACACCCTGCCAATGAAACCGGCCAAAGATGAAGAGGCGGACTGAGATGGGTGCCACCACCCCAGGGTTCGTCTGCGCGCATCATCACCTCTACTCCACGCTTGCCCGAGGGATGCCGAGCCCTCCACGGACCCCTGATTCGTTTCTCGCAGTCCTCAAGCAAGTGTGGTGGCGACTCGACGCCGCTCTCGACCTCGACATGATCTATTGGAGCGCGAAACTCGGCGCAGTCGAAGCATTGATGGCCGGGACCACATGCATCATTGATCACCACGAATCTCCGAATGCCATAGACGGATCACTCTCCGTCATCCGGCAGGCATGCGCAGAGGTTGGTGTGCGAGTGAATGTCGCCTATGGCGTCACCGATCGCTGGCGTGATGACGGCACCAGCGTCGACGCCGTTGATGCCCGATCGCCAATGACCAAGGGCGCCAAACTCGGACTTGAAGAAAACAGACGGGCGTTGCAGGACGGTACTGCTGCGATGGTCGGAGTCCATGCTTCGTTCACCGTTTGCGACGAAACGCTTCTTGCAGCAAGCGAACTAGCCAAAGAGTTTGGCGTCGGAGTGCACATCCACGTCGCAGAAGGGCTGGACGATGCGGGCGCATCGGAACGGCTGCGAAGCCTGGCACAAGACAACTGGTTGATCATTCACGGAGTGCACCTCCGCGAACCGCTGCCTGGTGTTCTCGTACACAATCCTCGGTCCAACATGAACAACTCGGTGGGATACGCGAATCCTCAACGTTCATCGATGCGCGTAGCACTCGGGACTGACGGCATAGGTGCTGACATGCCAGAAGAGGCTCGGGTCGCTTTCGCCCGGCTCCGAGAGCAGGATCTGACTGCATCAGCCGCCACTGTCGAGACATGGCTCGAACAATCACGTGATCTTTTCCCAGAATCACGCAACGACGTGGTGACGTGGAACTACGACCACGCTGATTCAATTTGGCACCTCGTCTACACCCCCGGTACGCGACCGATCACGGTAGACATCGCTGGACGACGCGTGCTTGAGAACGGTCTTCCCACACTCGTCGACATCGACGAGGTTCGCCACAAAGCCGCACAGCAGGCTCATCGACTTCACGAAAGGCTCAAAGCAGCATGACTCTCCCATCACAGGCTCTCAATCCCGCGACTGGACACGCTCGGATGGCCGTCTATCTGCAGGACGCTCACCCGATTCGCGAAGGAATGTCGATTGCCCAGTACGCAGAATCGAAGGGATTCGAAGCGGTATGGCAAGCCGAGAGTCGATTGGTTCGCGAAGCAACGGTCCCAATGGCCGCATTTGCGTCAGTCACAACAACGCTCAAGGTGGGCTCCGGCGTCGTCGACTGCTGGAGTAGGAATCCTGCTCGCCTAGCGGCGACCTTCTCCACACTCGACGACCTCGCACCGAATCGTGTCATCCTCGGCATCGGAGCCTGGTGGGATCCGCTGGCCCAGAAGGTCGGTATCTCGCGCGCCAAGCCCCTGCGAGCGATGAAGGAGATCGTGCTCAACGTGAGGGCGCTCCTCAACAATGAGAATGTCACCTACCACGGCGAATTCGTCCACTTCGACGGAATCGAGCTCGATTACGTCTACCAAGACCGACGTCCGAAGAACGTGCCGATCTACATCGGTGCAACGGGCATGCAGATGATGGAACTCACCGGCGAGATCGCCGACGGTGTCGTTCTCAATTATCTGGTGTCCCCTGATTACAACAAGACCGCTCTTGAAGCGCTCCAGCGAGGCGCGGACAAAGCCGGCCGGAAGATGAGCGATATCGACCGTCCGCAGCTCGTCGTCTGCAGCGTGCATGAGGACAGGAAAACCGCGCTCGACATGGCTCGCCAGATGGTCACGCAGTACCTCGGTCAACAGCCACACATCATGAAGGCCTCTGGAGTACCACAGTCGCTCCTTGACAAGGTCGGTGAGGAACTGACCTGGCCGGCAACCCACGAACAAGTAGTGAAGGCATCGCGACACGTGCCAGACGAGATCGTCCAGATGCTGACCGCGAGCGGGACCCCTGCCGAAGCACGCGCGCAGGTTCGTCACTACATCGACAACGGGGCAACATGTCCCATCCTCTATCCCCCTCGGCGACGTGAAGGCGATGATCGATGCATTCTCGGGCTGGAACGGGAACACATGACCGTCGCCACCCCATCGTCCCTCAGCGAGGCACTCGAGTTTCGGCGCGCCAATCAAGATGCTCTCGTGATCGCTGGCGGCACCGATTTGATGGTCGAGGTCAACTTCAATCGACGCAAGGTTGACGACGTTCTCTCCCTCACGAGAGTGAACGAACTTCGCAACGTGGAAATCGACGGTCGATCAGTTCGAATTGGCGCGGCGACGCCGTGGTCCGTGCTCGAAACGGGCGAAGTGTCCAAGTTGCTCCCAGCTCTTGCCGAAGCTGCGCGCACCGTTGGATCACCTCAGATACGTCAGGCTGGAACCATCGGCGGAAACCTCGGGACGTGCTCGCCCGCAGGCGATGGTCTCCCGGTCCTCGCAGCGCTGAACGCAACAATCGTCGTCGGCTCAGTCGGCGGCTCGAGATCGATTCCATTTGTCGAGTTCATGAAGGGTCCGAAGCGAAACGACCTCCGTGGAGACGAACTCATCGTCGCAGTTGACATCCCCCTCAATCATTCCTGGCAGGGATATTCAAAGGTCGGTGTGCGTAATGCGATGGTCATTTCCGTTGCATCAGCGTGTCTCGCCGTGTCCCTCGACAAGAAGACTGTCTCGATCGCATTGGGTGCCGTTGGCCCAACGATCATCCGTTGTACCGAGACCGAGAATTGGATTGCAGGGCAAGGAAACGACGTGGTGTCTGCGCTTCGATCGTCGTCACTGCGCAAGGAACTCGGTGAGCGGGCCGCACAAGAGGCGCGACCCATCTCTGATCATCGATCGACTGCCGAATACCGACGCCACGCCATTGGCGTGATCGTTTCACGGCTTGCTGAGAGGGCAACACATGAGTGAGAACTACTCCCTTTCGGTGAATGGCAAATCCCTCGAAGTGCGCGATTCATGGGTTGGCGAGTCTCTCCTTTACGTCCTGCGACAGCGTCTCGGCCTGCCGGGCACGAAGGGCGCCTGTGAGCAGGGCGAATGCGGTTCCTGCACGGTCCTCATCGACGGAAACGCAGTTTGCTCGTGCCTCGTGATGGCCGCAACCTGTACGGATTCCAACATCACCACCGTCGAAGGTCTCTCAGATGGCGATGCACTTACTGACGTGCAGCAGGCATTCGTCGAGGCGGGCGGAGTTCAATGCGGATTCTGCACACCAGGATTGATCGTCGCGGTCCACAATCTCCTCGAGTCCAACCCTTCCCCAAGCGGACTTGAGGTCAAGGAAGCACTGTCGGGCAACATCTGCCGTTGCACCGGCTACGGACGAATCTTTGACGCCGTCCAGCTGGTCGTCTCACGACGAACAGGGAGGACATCGTGAGCATCACCACTACCCGTAGTCGTGACGTCCTCGGAACGAGCGCACTTCGACCGGACGGCATCCCGAAAGTGAAGGGATCATTTGAGTTCTCGTCCGACGCCAATGACGACTCGATGGCGTGGGGCGCAACGTTGCGCAGTCCCCACCCTTCAGCGCGGATTCGGTCCATCGATGTCTCGGGCGCGCTGCGCATCGCCGGCGTCCACGCAGTCATCACCGCCAAAGATGTCCCCGGAAAGGCAACGTATGGTCTGATCAGCCAGGACCAACCGGTCTTTGCGAGCGACGTCGTTCGATACATGGGTGAGCCAGTCGCTGCAGTTGCAGCAGACCATCCGGAAACTGCACGCCGGGCTCTCTCGGCAATCATCGTCGACTACGAGGTCATGAAGCCTCTCACGGACCCAGAAGAAGCCATCTCAGGCTCACACCCGCCCATCCATCCGGACGGGAACATCTTCCGTCACCAGCGCATCATTCGCGGTGACCAGACGATCGTTGGAGATGTCGTCGTAGAAGACACCTACGAAATCGGCATGCAGGACCAGGCCTTCCTCGGCCTTGAAGCGGCTCTTGCTCGACCCCTTTCTGGTCGTGGAGTGGAGCTCATCGTCGCCACGCAATGGCTCCACGAGGATCGCAAGCAAATCGCAGACTGCCTCGGTCTCGCAGAGGACGACGTCTTCCTCACCTGGGAGGTGTCGGCGGAGCGTTCGGCGCGAGAGAAGACATCAGTCTTCAAGTGCATTGCTGCTTGCTCGCACTCGCCATTGGACGTCCCGTGAAGATGCAGTACGGACGCGAAGAGTCCTTCTTTGGCCACGTCCATCGCCATCCGGCGAAGATCTGGATGCGTCACCATGCCTCCAAGACCGGAAAGA
>RFNE01000277.1 GCA_009927375.1 Actinomycetota bacterium
GAGCGCGAAGGCGTCGGGCACTCTGCGGTCACGTACAAACTGCGCGACTGGTTGTTCTCACGCCAGCGCTACTGGGGCGAGCCGTTCCCCATCGTCTACGACGACAACGATCAACCTCGAGCAGTTCCCAGTCCGCGCTCCCCGTGTTGCTTCCCGAACTCGCCGACTTCAAGCCGCAGGCACTCGACCCCAACGATGACGTCACCCGACCCATCCCGCCACTCGCACGCGTGGGCGATTGGGTGACCGTCACGCTCGACCTCGGTGACGGACCGAAGCAGTACCGCCGCGAAGTCAACGTGATGCCCAGTGGGCAGGTTCGTGCTGGTACGAACTGCGCTACCTCGACCCGACCAACGATGCTGCATTCGTCGATCCCGACGTCGAGCGCTACTGGATGGGTCCGCGCGGAGCCGGTCACACCGGTGGCGTCGATCTCTATGTCGGCGGTGTCGAACACGCCGTTCTGCACCTCCTCTACGCACGCTTCTGGCACAAGGTCCTCTACGACCTCGGACACGTGTCGAGCGAGGAACCCTTCCATCGACTCTTCAACCAGGGCTACATCCAGGCGTATGCGTACCGCGACGAACGCGGCCAAGCGGTGCCGGCCGCAGAAGTCGAAGAACGCGATGGTTCCTACACCTGGAACGGCGAACAGGTGACACGTGAGTACGGCAAGATGGGCAAGAGCCTGAAGAACATCGTCACACCCGATGAGATGTATGACGAGTACGGCGCTGACACGTTCCGCCTGTACGAAATGTCGACAGGACCACTCGAAGCCTCACGGCCGTGGAACACCCGCGACGTCATCGGCATGCAGCGGTTCCTCCAGCGCATCTGGCGCAACCTCGTGGACGAGGATTCAGGTTCGCTCAGGGTCACCGACGGCGAAGCCCCGTTACCACTGCAGCGCGAACTGCACAAGGCGATCGCTGGAGTGAGTGCCGACATGGCCAACCTGCGCTTCAACACCGCGATCTCCAAGTTGATCGAGTTGAACAACGCCCTCACCGCACACGTGAACGAGCACTCCTCGACGCCGCGAAGCGTTGCCGAGCCACTCGTGCAAATGCTCTCCCCCTTGTGCCCACACCTCGCCGAGGAACTGTGGGAGCGACTCGGCCGCACCGACTCCATCACGTATGCACCGTTCCCGACCGCCAATCCCGCGCTCCTCGTCACCGACACGATCGAGATCCCGGTTCAGGTCAATGGAAAAGTCCGCTCCAAACTCACGGTTCCGGCATCGGTCTCTGACGATGACCTCAAATCCCTCGCACTTGCCGATGACAAGGTTCAGGCGATCCTGAACGGCGCCAAGCCGAAGAACGTGGTCGTTGTACCCAAGCGGCTCGTCAACATCGTTGCCTGAACCTCGTCGTCTACATAGGTCAGGAGTAAGTCGAAGCTGCTGGGATTCTTGCTGGCTACGCCCATGGACGCTTGGTTGGTGCTCGCACCACGTCCATCATCGTGACCACGTTTCGTGAAGGACTTCACTTTCCCAACGAAGCGACACGTCGTGGATCGATCCTCCCGCGAACGAGCCCAATGAGTCGATTGACGCCGGCTCCTCGCAGATCGTCATCGAGAGGCGTCAATGAACGGCCCTCGTCGAGGAAGTCCCACACGGACACCAAGTACTCCCGTGAGTTGGATGGCCGGGCCGCCTCGAGAATTTCCCTTCGATGTGGATGACTCGCGCGCACGTTGACGCCCTCGGTACGACGCCCTGCGACCTTCGCCAATGCGATCGAGTTCACTCCGAGCACGATCTTCGGTCGGACGCATGGCATCGGAAAGGTCGCGAATTTTTCGTCACGGTTCGCGTCCCACATCTCATCGAGGACATCGAGTGTGTGTTCCAATCGCGCATGGCGTTCCGCCATCGTCTTTGGTATCGGCATTCCTATTGCGTGGAGCTCTGATGCAAACGGACTCTTCGGCGACGCTCCCGCCCCAAGACCGAGGATGAGTCGACCGCCAGAGATGTTTTGCACGGTGGCGGCTGAATTCGCGAGTACTCCTGGGTGGCGCGTTCCAACGTTTGCCACCAACACACCGAGCCCGATCGTCGACGTTGCCTCCGCGAGCGCGCCAAGCAGAGTGAAGCACTCAGGCATCGACCTTGCCGCCATCACTTCGCCCGCAAGATGATCGGAAATCCACAGAGTGGAGAACCCTGCGTCTTCAGCCGCACGCGCTGCGTCGCGCAACTCAGGCCACGTGTAGTGACCTTGATTGAACTGAATGTCGACGATCATCGGGAATTTTCAGTCAGCGCGCATGGTCTCGATGTTGCCGTCGACCGGCAACACCTGGCCCGTGATGAAGCGGGCTGCCGGCGAGCACAAGAACACCACCGATGCAGCGATGTCACTCGCCTCGACGAATGTGTGCAACGAGACCTGGTTTGCATACCCCTGACGAAGTTCCTCGGCGGGGATTCCCGTTGCCGCGGACTCGCGTGCGATGACGCCGTCCATGCGCGGACCACTCACCGACCCAGGGCAAATCGCATTCACTCGTACACCGAACTCACCGAGTTCCATCGCCCACGACTTCGTGAGTCCGATGATTCCCCACTTGGCCGCCACATACGGTGAGCGCAATGGATAGCCGTAGATTCCGGCGCTCGTCGAGATGTTCACCATCGACCCTTTGGATTCGATCAACATCGGAACGGCCGCATGCGCACAGCGAAACGTGCCGCCGAGATTGACGCGTACGCATTCGTCGTAGGCTTCGGGATCCATCTCGTCGACACGCGCCGTCGGACCCGGAACACCAACGTTGTTCACAAGGATGTCGAGGCCACCGAGATCGGTTGAGATGCGCGAGAACATCGATGACACGTCATTGGAATTGGCGACATCACAGACGTAGTCGGGCTTCGTCGAGTCATTGACGTCGCACACCACCACCGTGGCCCCGGCCGATTTCATCCCGTCGGCAATTGCCTTGCCGATCCCCGATCCTCCGCCGGTGACGAGTGCGCGCAGACCACGAAGCGTGAAGTCACCCGAGTTTTGCGACGCACTCACGGAGACGAAACTAGTGCCGTGATCCCGACTCACCGCAAAGGCACTGGGATTTTGTGGAGCCAAGGGGAATTGAACCCCTGACCTCTTGCATGCCATGCAAGCGCTCTACCAACTGAGCTATGGCCCCGTTCTCAACTCGGGAGAGCCTACCGTGACGCGCTCGGCTAATCCACAAGAGCGTCGCCACGGAGACCTGCGCGCTCCAAGTGGATGGGAAGCACACGGCCATAGAGCTGCCTCGTGCGCTCCGGACTTCCGACGACACCTTCGATCTCCGTGAAACTGAAGATCGCGACGTATCTCATGGTCGGTCCGGCAAGCGGCGTCACGCGGTGCAGCGAGTATCGACCCTTGAAGATCTGCAGGTCACCTGGTTCGAGATGCAACGTTCGAATGAGCGATTGATCCCCATCGAGCACTCGACCAACTCCGTCGTAGTTCTCATCCGTCGGGGTGCGCAGGTTCGGGCTGTATTCGAACTCTCCACCGGACTCGGCGTTCTGGATCGCCAAGGTGACGGTGTAGTTGTTGGTGTCGAAGTGCCATGGAAATCCATTGCCCTCCTCCGCCAGGTTGATGATCACGTCAGCCAGCGGATCTGCATATCGATAGAACGATGGCTCCTCCAGCACCTCCTGGATGAACGGTGCAAAGTCGGGCCATTCGTAGATGTTGCGAATGATGCTGTCTTGTCCGAAATTGTCCGCGGGAACGAACGCATTCGAACGATCGTAGAAACGACGAAGTGGATGGTGTCCGGAAGGTCCGGCGGGAGCGTGGTGAAGTACGGATTGGTTCGATTGAAGTTGCGATGACCGAGGTGGGCCACACTGTCGCTTTCGGCGACGAGCGACGGAATCGCACTCTGCTTGACGAATTGCTTGATCACCGCGCACCCCACCGAGCGAATCTCGCTCTGGACGCTCGCCACAAGCGCCGCACGTTCTGGGACTTGACGATGGATCGGATATCGATCGAGGTCGATGACCTGCTCAACGTTCACGGCCATTTCCTCACTATGCCACAGGACACGAGCGCCCCCGAGCGGAACGCCCCGTCAGTGACCGAGTTGGGTGCGCTGAGTGAAGTAACTGCAATTCGAGCACTTGTCGAGTGGATCAGGAAGCGGACCGAGGAGCGTGCTCACGACCTCGCCGATGAACGTCTCGAACTTCGGCGGGTTCACTTCGACGGGCTCGTAGGCCGAGTTGAACGTGACGTGATACTCCTCGCCCTCGCC
>RFNE01000275.1 GCA_009927375.1 Actinomycetota bacterium
AGTCGTACGCAGCGAGCTGCGGCCAATAGAAGTCGGCCTTGTCGCCCTTGCTCACGACCTTCGTGTCGATGATTCCGTAGGTCCCCTTTTCGTACTGCAACAAGAAGTCGTACTTCCCACCCAACGTGAACGGCGTTGCTTCACCATTGACGACGATCGGCGTGCTCTCGAGCATCTTTCCCGTCGAGTGCACGGTGCCCGACGGCAACGTCGGCGAGAAATCGTGCGAGTGCTTGTCCTTGTAATAGCCCTCTTGCTTCGCCGACAACGACGTGACGATGCCGGGAAACGGCCCCTGATGCGACACGCCGTTGGCGTAGCGAATCCAGAAGCACCGTTTGCAACCGCTCCACCCGAACGTCAGGTCGGACGGACTAATACGCGTCTTGGCGAACGTGCGAGCCATCAGACCTCGCGCGTCGAAGACGGTGCCACGAACGCAATCTTGGGCATGTCCGAATACAGCCGTTCGATTTCGTAGAACCGTCGGGCCTCGTCGGCGAAGATGTGGATCACGACGTCACCGTAGTCGAGCAGGACCCACTGCTGTTCCCCCGCACCCTCGCTGTGCAGTGGCGAGCGACCGAGCGTCTCGCGCACCTTGTCGGTGACTTCACTCGCAATGGTCTTGACCTGGCGCGAGTTCGACGCGCTCGTGATCACGAACACCTCGGTGATCGCCAAGACACTCGAGACATCCAAGATGGTGATGTCGAGACCCTGCTTGTCGTCTGCGGCTCGTGCCGCAACGAGCGCGAGTTCCTTCGCGCTCTCCGTTGCACTACTCACTTGGTGGCACCGTCGTTTCTGGAAGGTTCGGATTGCCCGCAACGAAGTCGAGATAGCTCTGGCCGAGCGTGATTTGTGCGTCGGTTCCGTCCACGGGACGCTTCAGCGTACGGACTTGAACGGACCAGCGACCGATTCGATGAGCACGCGGCCGTTGTCGATGACCGATTTGTCCACGTGGCGAATGATCGTCGTCTCCTCGAGTGTGTCCGAGTCAGACAACCGGATGAGCGCCACTGCGATGCCCACGTACTCGAGTCGCTTCACCGCCTCGTAGGCGAGGTTCGCGTCGTCGATCGAGAGCACCAACTCGGCCGCCATCATGTCGGCTCCGATGGTCAGGCTGCTCGGTGCGACCGAGGCGAGGATCACGCGAATCTCCACGGGGTCCAGTCCGTACAGGTCGAGTCCAGGTGGAGTGCCCTCGGGAGCGATCGGGTTTGCCGTCAACTGGCGCACCTGGATGGGCCCAGTCAGGAGTCGACGGAGGAACACGCCGATGTCGGATGGTGTCGAGCCGTCGGGATCAGAGACTCCCGCTTGTTCGTACGACAACCCCGTTCCGACCGCCGCGGCAAGTGACTCCCAAATCGCCTTCACCCGTGGCAAACGCGCGGACTCGGGATCGCCGATGCGACGCGCATTGAGTGCAGCGACCGCTTGCTCTGGGGTGAGTGAGAGTGGACCAGCTGGCAACAACTCCGTGTCGGTCTGCACGAGCGGTGGTGCGATCGTCGTAGTCGTCGAGCGCGACTTGACCGTGGTCGTCGTCGCTGGATCGGGCGGCGCAAGCGTCGAGTTGACGACGGGAGCATCGAAGGTGACGGTGAGCGACGGCACCACCGACAGAAGGTTGGTGAAATCCGCCGGACCGGCGACACCGACGACGGAGATCGTCGCGTCGAGGATGCCTTCAGCATCGAGGCGTACACCCTCGATGCCGGCGATTCCGAACGAGTCAGCGAGACGTCGCGGAGTTTCGTTCGCCAACGTTTCGACTGCGGCCCCCACCGGCATCGACACGATCGTTCCGCCCGCGCCGCTTTGGTCGAGGACGAGCGCAGTCAGCGTCGTGATCTCGTTCGCGTCGTTCACGCTCGCAAGCAACGCCGTCGGAGTGTTCGGCAGTGGCACGACCGAGCCGTCGACGTTGCGACCAGACGACGAGCCGAGGATCGACCGCGCACCGGAGACAACACCGATCGGCAACAGCAACGACGCACCGATGCTCGCGAACAGCGCACGCTTCAACAGTGCGCGCTGGCGTGATGGAATCGCCGTCACGAGCGCGCCCCCACTCGCGTGGTTCCATACAGTCCGCGCTCGGCGATCACTCGCAACACCGGTTCGGTCACGAGATAGTCGAGTGGGCGACCATCGACGAAGCGCGAACGCAAATCGGTGCTCGACACCTCGAGTCGCGGAGACTCCACTCGGATCCAGGCGAACTCGCTCGGCAATGCGACTTGCACGCCCGGACGATCGACGACGACGAGCGTCGACATTTTGGCGACGTCCGTCGCTCGCTCCCAGGACGCAAAGCCACTCGCTGCATCGTCGCCAACGATGGTGAACAAGGTGGCCTTGGGATGCTCGGCAGACAATGCCGCGAGTGTGTCGGCGGTGTAGCTCGGGCCGCCGCGATCGATTTCGAGCCGACCCGCAGCGAGACCGTCGACGTCGGCAACGGCTGCCTCGACCATCGCGAACCGATCCTCGGCGCTCGTCACGTCACGCGACGACGTCTTTGCCAGGGGTCGTTGGCGACCATCAAGATGACGACGTCGAGTTCGAGCGCGTGGCGCACGTTGACGGCGGTGACGAGGTGTCCGACATGGGGTGGGTCGAAGGTTCCCCCGAAGAGGCCGATGCGAGTGGGGGTCACGGGTTCAGGAGTCCCACAGGGGCCAGATACACCCCAGCAGTCTACGAACGTGGCCCTTCTACCGAGTCCCGAGCCACATCACACCTGTCCCGATTCATGCCAGGCCGAACTCGCCCGCTTTCCCAAGCGGGATAAGGAAATGGGAAAAACAAGAAAAAAGAATTTAGGTCTTCCCTTTTTCGAGCCGATGAACTAATGTCGGT
>RFNE01000187.1 GCA_009927375.1 Actinomycetota bacterium
CGGCGAACTCGACGCATCGCGTCGGCGCTCACCGTTTTCAATCGCGTCGAGCAAGTGAATCGAGATGTCGGCGACCTTCACCTCGTGTTCTTCCTTGCCTGCGCCCTTCACACCGTCGTCCAACATCACGTAGCAGAACGGACATGCGGTGGCGACGCGCGTTGCGCCGGTCGAATCGCTTCGGCAGCACGTTCGTCATTGACCTTCGTGCCGATGTTCTCTTCCATCCACATGCGGGCTCCACCGGCTCCACAGCACATGCCCTTCGTGCCGTTGCGTGGCATCTCGACGACCTCGACTCCACTGATCGATCCGACGACGTTACGCGGGGCCATGTAGACGTCGTTGTGACGTCCGAGGTAGCAGGAATCGTGGTACGTGATTCGCTCTTCGAGCGTCGCGTTGCTGACGTCCAACTTGCCGACTCGATCAAGCTCTCCAGCAACTGCGAGTGGTGAACGACTTCGTACTTGCCGCCCAATTGCGGGTATTCATTGGCGAGCGTGTTGAAGCAGTGTGGGCACTGCGTGATGATCTTCTGCACACCCATGCCGTTCAGCATCTCGACGTTCGGCATTGCGAGCATCTGGAAGAGATATTCGTTGCCACTTCGTCGGGCGCTGTCGCCCGTGCACATTTCGTTCGGTCCGAGGATCGCGACGTCGATGCCGGCCCGCTTGAGCAACTTGGCCATCGATTGCGTTACTCGCTTGTTCTTGTCGTCAAAGCTTCCGGCGCAACCCACCCAGTAGAGGTATTCGTGGGTGAATGGCGAGCTTGGATCGAGGACGGTGACGTCGAGATCCTTGGCCCAGTCTCCACGCTCGCCCTGGTTCATGCCCCACGGGTTGCCCTGGTTTTCCATGGCGCGATACGCGTTGCCGAGTTCGGCCGGGAAGTCGCTCTCCATGAGTGCGAGATAACGGCGCATGTCGAGGATCTTGTCGAGGATCTCGATGTTGACCGGGCAGTTTTCATCACAGGCCTTGCAGCTCGTGCACGACCAGATCTCCTCTGCGGTGATGCGCTCGAAGAGCGAGTTTGCAGAGATCGTGATTTCACTGTCGACGCCGATCGGCGGAGACACCTTTCCGCCCGGGGCATGGGCTGCCGTTGCGGCCATGACTTCGCCGCTCTTCAGCACGATCTCTCGCGGGTCGAGTGGCTTGCCGGTGGCGTGGGCCGGGCACACGCTGGTGCAGCGACCGCACATCGTGCAGGCATCGAGATCGAGCAATTGCTTCCAGGTGAAGTCCTCGACAACGTGCGCGCCGAAAGTCTCGAGCGATGTCTCGGTGAGGTTCGGCATCGCCTTCATCGCGCCCTTCGGACGGTCGCGATCCTTGAGATACATGTTCATCGGTGAGGTGAACATGTGGCGAAGCATCGTCACTGGGAGGATCGCAAGGAAGGCAATGAAGGAAAGCACGTGAGCGACCCACCAACCTTGATGCCAGGTGCTGAGCGTGCCGGCAGATGCGCCGTCAACGAGCTGGGCGAGTGGATAACCGATGACACTCCACTTTTCGTGGTCGAGGTTTTCGCCAGCGGAGAGACCCTCGGCGATACGGAACATCTCGGAGCCGAAACCCGTCACGCCGATGGCGAGCAACACACCGAGGCCGAGCGCGTGCTCGGGCTTGGTCTTGATGCGAATGCGATAGGGGCGCTGGACGTAGCGACGAACGATCGCCCAGACGACTCCACCGGTGAACACCACACCGGCAATGTCACCGACGGCTGCGTATGCGCGGTAGACGTCACCGTGGAGGAACTTCAACGCCTCCGGCAATTGGTGATCGATCTCGAGCACCGTGGTTACCCCGAGCAATACGAGGAAGCCGAAGTAGATCATCGAGTGCATGAGACCAGCAGCGCTGTCGCGGAGCAGTGTTCGCATGTAGACACCGGCGCGGTAGTCGGCGAGGCGACGCTTGACGTTCGTGCGTGTCGTCTTACGACGGTCTGGTGCCCCACGCTCCCAGTTGCGGATGCGGTCTGCGAAGCGCAGCGAGCCCCAGATGAGCATCATCGGAATGACGGTGTAGAAGGCGATCTGCAACGCACCCGGGATGCCTTCGAAGACGTGACGCTGAATCGGCGAATCGGACTCCCACTTGGTGATCTGTGGAACGATGCCCGAGATCATGGTGAACACACCGATGCCCACGCCGAGGGCAATCGAGATTTGGTACGGACGGAGTCGAGGGCGGCTGTTCACGACGGCCGCTTCGTGTTGCGTGGTAGTCATCGCGTCCAACGCTAGTGCGCCTTGGGAGTCGGAACCGAGTGAGGGTTACTTGGATGCCTGGCGCGCGACGGCTTCTGCTGCCGCCGCTATCGCCTGTGGGTCACCGAGGTATCCGACTTTGGCAACCGTCATGTCGTTCGTGAACTCGTACTTGCGCGGAACCCCGGTGGGCACGTTGAACTCTGCGATCTCGTCGCTACTCAACTTCTCGAGGTGCATGATCAGTGCGCGAAGCGAGTTGCCATGTGCGGTGACGAGCACGTTCGCACCACTGGCGAGTCGCGGACGGATGGTGTCGTTCCAGTAGGGGAGCACACGCTCGAGCACATCCTTCAAGCACTCGGTCGCCGGAAGGAGCGAGGGGTCGAGGCCATCGCGCACGAGTTGTTGATAGGTCGGGTCGCTGAGCGGGTGCTCGGGGCTCGATGTGTCGACCGGAGGTGGCGGAACGTCGAAACTGCGGCGCCACAGGTTGGTTTGGGCCTCGCCGTGGCGTGCGGTCGTTTCCTTCTTGTCCAACCCTTGAAGCGCCCCGTAGTGACGTTCGTTGAGCCGCCAACTGCGATGGACGGGGTGTTCGGTGCACCCATGGCGACAAGCGCGAGCCGGTTGGTCTCGATCGCGCGGGCAAGAAGGCTGGTGTGGGCTTCGTCAAAGGACAGGCCCGAAGCCGCCATCGTGGTGCCGGCGGCCGTCGCTTCGGCCACCCCGCGAGGGGTGAGGGGGACGTCGTGCCAACCCGTGAACAGGTTCAACTCGTTCCAGGTGCTTTGGCCGTGTCGGAGCAGAACCAGGATGCCGGGCATATGGTCAGGCTAGAAGATCGCCAAATCACGGCGAAATCATGGGCTTTGACGGAACTTGAGTGACTATCACTCAAGTTTTCTGTCACAAAGGTTGGCAATGTCACTCGGCCTCCTTTATCGTGTCGTTCCCAGTAGGAACCCCACGAAGGAGCAACCCCCATGGCTAAGGCAGTCGGAATCGACCTTGGAACCACGAACTCGGTAGTCGCCGTCCTCGAAGCTGGCGAACCCGTCGTCATCCCCAACTCGGAAGGCGCACGGACGACCCCGTCGGTCGTCGCGTTCTCGAAGGCCGGTGAGGTGCTCGTCGGTGAAGTGGCCAAGCGTCAGGCGATCACCAACCCGGATCGCACGTTCCGCAGCATCAAGCGCCACATGGGTGAGAACTGGAAGTCAGACGACATCGACGGCAAGAAGTACACGCCGCAGGAGATCAGCGCGCGCACACTCATGAAGTTGAAGCGCGACGCCGAGGCATATCTCGGTGACTCCGTCACGCAAGCCGTCATCACCGTGCCCGCATATTTCGACGACGCACAGCGCACCGCCACCAAGGAGGCTGGTCAGATTGCCGGTCTCGAGGTGTTGCGCATCATCAACGAACCGACCGCTGCAGCACTCGCATACGGACTCGACAAGGGAAGCGAAGACGAGACCGTGCTCGTGTTCGACCTCGGTGGTGGAACCTTCGACGTGAGCGTGCTGGAAATTGGTGACGGCGTGTTCGAAGTGAAGAGCACCCATGGTGATACCCACCTCGGTGGTGACGACTGGGACCAGCGCGTCATCGACTGGTTGGTGCAGCAGTTCAAGTCGGCGCACGGTGTCGATCTGTCCGCAGATCGCATGGCAATGCAGCGTCTGAAGGAGGCTGCAGAGAAGGCCAAGATCGAGTTGTCACAAACGCAGCAGACACAGATCAACCTGCCATTCATCACCGCAACGGCCAATGGACCGCTGCACTTGGACGAATCGCTCTCGCGTTCGAAGTTCCAGGAGATGACCGCTGACTTGATCGAGCGTTGCCGCAAGCCGTTCGAGCAGGCGATCACCGATGCAGGTTTGTCGAAGGGACAGATCAACCACGTGATCCTCGTCGGTGGATCCACTCGCATGCCCGCGGTCCAGGATCTCGTGCAGTCGCTCACCGGCAAGGAACCGAACCGCACCGTGAACCCGGACGAAGTCGTCGCCGTTGGCGCGGCGGTCCAGGCCGGTGTGCTGCGCGGCGACGTGAAGGACGTGTTGCTCCTCGACGTCACCCCGCTGTCACTCGGTATCGAGACCAAGGGTGGCGTGATGACCAAGCTCATCGAGCGCAACACGACCATTCCGACCCGTCGCACCGAAGTCTTCACGACCGCGGATGACAATCAGCCGTCGGTCGAGATCCATGTCCTCCAGGGCGAGCGTGAGATGGCGAGTTACAACAAGACGCTCGGCAAGTTCCAGCTCGTCGATCTGCCGCCAGCCCCGCGTGGCGTGCCGCAGATCGAAGTCACGTTCGACATCGACGCGAACGGCATCGTGCACGTGTCGGCCAAGGATCGCGCGACGAGCAAGGAACAGTCGATGACGATCACTGGGCAGTCGTCGCTGAACAAGGACGACATCGACAAGATGGTCAAGGACGCAGAGGCCCACGCCGAAGAAGACCGCAAGCGTCGCGAAGAGGCCGAGATCCGCAACAACGCTGACTCGCTCGTCTATCAGACCGAAAAGGTGCTGAAGGAACAGGGCGAGAAGGTGAGCGCGGATGAGCGTTCGGCGATCGAGGGCCCACTCGAGGAGCTGAAGCAGGTCTTGAATGGTCAGGACTATCCGGCGATCAAGGCTGCGACGGAGAAACTGATGACCGCAAGCCAAGCGTTCAGTCAGAAGCTTACGAGGCCGCTGCTCGCGACACCAATGCAACTGGAACTTCGGCCACGGGACAGACCGCTCCGAACGACGATGACATCGTCGACGCGGAAATCGTCGACGAGAAGTAGTCGCCGATGAGCGAAACAGAACGCAACGAGGCGGTGGAGGTGACGGAGGTTTCCCCCGAACCGACCGACACCCCATCGCTTCTTGCTGAACTCAACATCGATGAAGTCGTCAAGGAGCGCGACGAGTTCAAGGACATCGCGTTGCGCGTGCAGGCCGACTTCGAGAACTATCGCAAGCGCGCTGCATCGCAGTTGACCGACGAAGTCGACCGCGCATCGGGGAAGATCGTCGAATCGTTGTTGCCGGTACTCGATGCCTGTGAGGCCGCGGTCGCACATGGCGTCGAAGGTGTCGAGCAGATCTGGAGTGCGCTGTACGGAAGTCTGCAAAAGCAGGGTCTCGAGGCACTCGATCTCGTCGGTCAACCGTTCGACCCCGTGATGGCGGAAGCGGTGTTGCAAGAGGAAGGTGACGGCACGAACCCGATCGTGAGCGAAGTTCTGCGCACTGGGTATCGCTGGAAGGGTCGCGTGTTGCGCGCGGCGATGGTCAAGGTCAAAGGCTGACCGTGCAGCGGGAGTGGTTTGAGAAGGACTACTACGCAGTCCTTGGCGTGCCACCAACCGCCACGCAGAAGGAAATCACCAAGGCCTATCGCAAGCTTGCGCGTGAATTTCATCCAGATGCGAATCCGAACAATCCCTCGGCTGAAGAACGATTCAAGGAAGTGTCGAGCGCGTACGACGTGCTCGGTGACGAGGAGCGACGCAAGGAATATGACGAAGTGCGTCGCGCAGGGCCCCAAGCTTTCGGTGGGCAAGGAGGCGGATTTCGCTTCGATCCCCGCGACTTCGGTGGCGATGCGATGGGCGACATCCTCGGCCAGATGTTTGGTGGCGGTGGTCGTCGACGTGGCGCCGGTCCGCAACGCGGCGGTGACATCGAAGCGGTGTTGTCGATCGACTTCGTCGATGCGGTGAACGGCCTCACCACCACGTTGCATCTCACCTCTGACACCACATGTTCTTCGTGCAACGGTTCCGGTGCCCGAGCAGGCACGTCGCCGCTCCAGTGCCCGCAGTGTTATGGCCGTGGAGTCGTGGAGGACAACCAAGGCCCGTTTGCGTTTTCATCACCATGCACTCGTTGTGCTGGACGCGGTGTGATTGTCGAATATCCGTGCGTCGGATGTCGCGGATCCGGAATCGAGAAGCGACCGCGAGAAGTCAAGGTGCGAATTCCAGCGGGAGTCGACAACGGCCAACGCATTCGTTTGAAAGGGCGTGGCACGCCGGGTCGAAATGGCGGCCCGCCAGGCGACCTCTTCGTCGTCTGCAACGTGTCGGGGCATCAGGTGTTCGGTCGCGACGGCATGAACCTGACCGTTCGGTTACCAATCACGTTCTCCGAGGCTGCACTCGGTGCGAACATCGAAGTGCCGACATTGGATGGTGCCACCGTGACATTGCGATTGAAGCCGGGAACTCCGTCCGGCTCGCGTCATCGAGTGAAAGGGAAGGGCATTTCCTCGAAGTCATCGAGTGGCGACCTCATCGTGACCGTTGATGTCGTCGTGCCCACGTCGCTGAGCAGCGAGGAGCGTGAGGCGATCGAGTCGCTCGCAACGCATTCGAGTTCGCCTCGCGACAAGATCCTCGCCGCAGCACAGAGCAGGAGAGGAAGCTGATGCAACGCGATCACCATGCCGTGTATGTCATCTCGGTCGCTGCCGAGATCGCCGGCGTCCATCCGCAGACGCTGCGCATCTACGAGCGACGTGGATTGCTCAGCCCCGCGCGCACCTCAGGTGGCAATCGTCGATACAGCAACGCCGACATTCAACGTCTGCGCCGCATCGCCGAACTCGCCGATGGTGGGATGAATCTCGAAGGCATTCGTCAGGTGCTCGAACTGGAAGCACAAGTCGCCGCGCTCCGGGAGCAAGTCAACGAACTGGCAGCAGAGTTGCAGAGGTTGTCGAAGGTCGAGCCTCGTGGACGATTCGACCTCGTGCCACTGCGCCAGGAGATCACCGTGTTTCGTCGCCGACCATCAATCTTCGAACGAGAGGAGTAGCCCGTGGCACTGAACCCCCGTCAGTGGACAACCAAGACCGCTGAAGCGCTCAATGGAGCCATGCAGGACGCGTTGTCGCGCGGCAATCCCGAGGTGACCGTCGATCATGTGCTGGTCGCGTTGATGTCACAGACCGAGACCATCGTTGCGCCGCTCCTCGCCAAGGTCGGCGTTGCGTCCACGATGATTCGCGATCGCGCACTCGAATCCGTTGGACGGCAACCAACCGCCCAGGGCGGCAGCGAGCCCCGGATGTCACGTGAGCTCACCAACAAACTCGCGAATGCCGACAAATACCGGACGGATTTGAAGGATGACTTTCTCTCGGTCGAACACCTCGTGCTTGCGATGAACGACAAGATCGGTATCGCCTCGGACGAACTTCTCGTTGCGTTGCGCGACGTGCGCGGATCGCATCGCGTCACCTCACAAGATCCCGAGAGCCAGTTCCAGGCGCTGGAGAAGTACAGCGTGGACCTCACGGCGCGTGCGCGCGACGGCAAGATCGA
>RFNE01000264.1 GCA_009927375.1 Actinomycetota bacterium
GGAGGAACAGGGAAATCGATGGCTGGGACTGGACCTAGCCGCTGTGGACACCTCAATGCCAACCAGGCGTGGCCCCGTGGCCGTGTTCCACGTGGAACATCCGCACCCCTGAAAACCGACTGTTCCACGTGAAACAGTGGCATTGCTAGCCCCACCGTGTTCCACGTGGAACATCCACCACCCCGTGGGACCCGAGAACTAGCGTGGAGCCTATGAACGAGCCCGGATCCCCCTCCAACGGACCTCGTCCTACCCCTCGGATCATCGCCATGGCGAACCAGAAGGGTGGCGTTGGGAAGACCACGACGACCATCAATTTGGGCGCCTGCCTGGCAGAACAGGGGTATCGGGTCCTTCTGATCGACCTTGACCCACAGGGCAATGCCAGTACCGGCCTGGGTCTGAACACCCGTGATATGGACCGCAGCGTCTACCACGTCCTCCTTGACGAGACTCCCCTCGAGGACTGCCTCGAGCCAACGGCCGTCAAGAACCTCTTCGTCGCCCCGTCCAACCTTGACCTTGCTGGTGCCGAAATCGAGCTCGTTCCGGCGATGGGTCGTGAGACTCGGCTCAAGAAGGCCATCGACGCGATCATTGACCAGTTCGACTACGTCCTGATCGACTGTCCCCCGTCACTTGGCCTGTTGACGGTCAACGGCTTGACCGCGGCCCATGAGGTCATCGTGCCGATCCAGTGCCAGTACTACGCCCTTGAAGGCCTCGGTCAGTTGCTGCGCAACGTCGACCTCGTGAGCAAGAACCTCAATCCGGGCTTGGGTGTGAGCACGATCATCTGCACGATGTTCGACACCCGTACCAAGTTGTCGAGCGACGTCGTGAGTGAAGTTCGTGAGCACTTCGGTGACAAGGTCTGTAAGAACGTCATCCCCCACAACGTTCGCCTGGCCGAGGCGCCCTCGCACGGCAAGCCCATTACGACGTTTGACCCAAGCTCAACAGGAGCAAAGGCCTATCGCGCAGTTGCATTGGAGGTGAGCGGTGGCGCGCCGGAGCGGGCTCGGTAAAGGTCTCGACGCACTGATCCCGACTGGTTCAGGGGGCACGCCACCAACAGGTGGGTCATCTACTGGTTTGCGCGAGATTTCAGTGACCTCGGTGCACCCCAATCCCAACCAGCCACGTGTGCACTTTGACGAGGAAGCACTCGCCGAGCTCACCTCATCTGTTCGAGCGATAGGCGTACTCCAACCCATCTTGGTTCGTCCGCGAGGCGACAACGAGTTTGAGTTGATTGCGGGCGAGCGTCGGTGGCGTGCGGCGACCCGCGCTGGCCTAAGCACCATTCCGGCAATCGTTCGTGTCACCGATGACGTGTCATCCGTGGAACAAGCACTGGTCGAGAACCTCCACCGCCAGGATCTCACTCCACTCGAAGAAGCTGCCGCATACAAGCAACTCCTCGACGATTTCTCCATGACGCATGAACAAGTGGCGACCAAGGTCGGCAAGAGTCGCTCCGCAATCACCAACTCGCTGCGACTGCTCGCACTTCCTGCATCGGTGCAGCAACTGCTTGCAGACGGCCGATTGACCGCGGGGCACGCAAAGGCGTTGCTCGGAACGCCAGATCGAGCAGTGCAGGAACGACTTGCTCGTCAGGCGGTGGAGGAGTCCTGGACCGTGCGTGGCGTCGAAGACGCAGTGCGCGATGCACTCGGAATGCCGAAGCCGACTCCAAAGCCAACGCCTACTGGCGGCAAGCCATCGACTCGTCCGACCGGCGTCACCCCACTTCGCCCTCCGGGTTTGATGGAACTCGAGTCATTGTTGAGCGATCACCTGCAGACGTCGGTGAGTGTGTCGATGACGGGGAAGCACGGACGTATCACGATCGACTTTGCAGATCTCGCTGATCTCGAGCGGATCTACCGCGCGATGACCGAAGCTGCTTTCGACGACGACTGAATTTCTTCACCCTCATGTTGAAGGTGACGGTCAACCTGTGGTTGACCTTACGCACATCGTGGGGAAAAGCCTGTGGATAACCCTAGGAGTGAGGATTGGCAGGGGTTTCCAGCCATTGGGCCAGGGTGGACCCGAGGAGTTCCCCGATGGCTTCAGGGCTCTTACCACCGTCCAGTGCCCCGAGATCAATCACGACAGCCGTCATTCTGGTTTCACGAAGAACTGGCTGGCGAGCACCGACAGCACTGACCTGTTGTGGCGCGAACACAGCCGTGAGCGCTGCAACGAGCGAGCTTGCCAATGATCGCCCGAGTTCAGAGACAAATCGATCGGTCTCGAAGTACGAAACAGTCACCAACTCTGCACCTGAAGTGGTGAGTCCGACGTACACCCGCGCATCGAAGGAGTTCGCAGTCATGGCGTGCTGGTGAGCGTCAATCGAGTCGGCGATGACGACGTCGGCATGTGATTCACGGAGTCGTCGTGTCATTGCGCGTGCGATGCGTTGTGTCTGACCGAAACTCCCGATGACGACGTGCGACCGCGTCTCGGATGCAGGGTCACGCAGGAGTTCGCCTTCGCGCACCGCAACGATTCCGGGACCGGTTCCCGACTGACCACTCACGCGTTCGAGGAGGCGCAAAGTCTTCGGTCCGCAGATGCCGTCGGTGACGAGGCCGGAGTTGTGCTGGAACTCCATCAGTGCACGCACGGTGAGCGGACCGAAGATGCCATCTGCCTTGCCGCAGTCGAAGCCGAGCTTTGCGAGATTCGATTGCAGTTGTTCTACGTCATCGCCCGCAGATGGGGTGAGGTGAGATAGAGGAGGCGGGAGCCGAGCAACCAAGACGACTCGACGAGCAACTGCCATGTCGACTGCGTGCAGACGCCATCCGCGGGGAGTCCGCGACTCGACTGGAACGCGATGAGGGCATCGGCGGTCGCATCGCAGAAGAAGCCCAGCTCGATCGACTCAGCGTCGAGCAGGTGTAACGCCTGGAGGCGACGTTGAACGCCGCGAACCGCCTCGCCGCGTTGGCCGCGGGTTAGCGGGAAGCCGGAAGAAATTCTGCCAACTCCTGGAGCAACTGACCCTTGCCCTTCGCGCCAACGAGGCGCTTCACGGCTTCGCCGTTCTTGAACACGATCAGGGTCGGGATGCTCATGACGTTGAAGCGCATGGCGATGTCACCGTGGTCGTCGACGTTGAGCTTGCCGATCTGCAGTTTGCCCGCTTGTTCGGTGGCGAGTTCGTTGAGCACGGGGGCGATCGCCTTGCACGGTCCGCACCATTCGGCCCAGAAGTCGACGAGAACCGGGGTGTCCGCAGAGCGAACCGTTTCGTCGAAGTTTGCTGATGTGAGCGTCGCGATGTTGCCGGCCACGGGTGTTCTCCTTGTTGACGTTGCTGTCGTGTTCAACACTACGGCGAGTGTCGTTATTCCTCGTGGCTTAGTGCTGTGCCTCAAGCCACCGTTCGCAGTCGATGGCGGCCATGCAACCCGAGCCGGCGGCGGTGATTGCCTGTCGATAGGTATGGTCCTGTACGTCGCCACAGGCAAAGACACCCGCGATGTTGGTGTACGTGGAACCAGGCTTCGTGATCAAGTACCCACTGTCTTCCATGTCGAGTACTCCGCGGAAAAGATCGGTGTTCGGGCGGTGGCCGATCGCGACGAAGACGCCCGTCACCGCCATCGATGACGTTGCCCCGGTCACGGTGTCACGCAACTCGACGCCTGACACGCTTGCGTCGCCGACGATCTTGGTGACTTGTGAGTTCCACACGAAGGAAATCTTCGGGTTTGCGTGCGCGCGCTCCTGCATGATCTTTGATGCACGCAAGGTGTCGCGACGAACGATGATCGATACCTTCGAGGCGAACTTGGTGAGGAACTGTGCTTCTTCCAGTGCGGAGTCGCCGCCACCGACGACGATGATCTCCTGATTGCGAAAGAAGAACCCGTCACACGTCGCACAGGTGGAGAGCCCATGGCCGATCAGTCGCTGTTCCTCGGGAAGACCGAGCATCAGCGACTGTGCGCCAGTGCTCACGATGACGGAGTCTGCGGTGTAGTGCTGGTCGCGGACCCACGCTTGGAAGGGTCTGGCGGAGAAATCGATCTTGGTCACCTTCTCGGTGAGGAATTGGGCGCCGAAACGAGCCGCTTGCTCCCTGCAGCGCATCATCAACTCGGGGCCCATGATTCCTTCGGGGAAACCCGGGAAGTTCTCCACCTCGGTCGTGAGCATCAACTGACCACCGGGCTGATCTGACGTCGACGACGGCTCGCCTTCGATGACGAGTGGCTGCAGGCTTGCTCGCGCGGTGTAGATGGCGGCGGTGAGCCCAGCAGGACCAGAACCAATGATGAGCACTTTGCTGTGTTGCGACACGACGCGTCCTTTGATGTGGAGTGTGGAACCCGAATCTAGTCGGGGAGCGCGTCAGTCTTCGGGGTGACGTCGACGAAGCGTCCGCAGTCCGATGAGGACGAAGAGCGAGCCGAGCACGACGTAACTCACCCACACGGCGGTATCACGATCCCACCACAGGTCGAAGAGTTCGTTTGCTCCGCGGAAGAGACCGATGAGCGCAAAGACGAACGCGACGCACGCACCAACTGCGATCAGAAGTCCGAACACGATCGCGCGGACCGCGATGATCAATGGCCTTGTCGTGCGGTTACGCACGCCATCAAGGACTCGGTCGAGAAGATCGACTGCGCGAGTCGCCCACTTCGGGTCGGACAACGACTTGAACGCCACGAGTCGAGGCTAACTCTGCTGGAACGTGATACCAGCGAGCAACGACTGGTACGGATTACTTGAGCTGCACGCGGGGCTGACGCCGGCTTCCCTCAGTGCGACGAGGATGTACTGCGCTGGCTCGGTGAGACTGAACACCGCACCGGCGCGCTTCGTGTTGAACTTCTTCGCGACGTGCGGACCCCATGCCGCAATGTCCGTCGGAGGGGCTTCATTGGTGGCAAACACCTCGATTGCCCATGGGGCATTGCGCATCCCGATCTTCAGCGTGCCGGTCGCAGGTGCGGAGAGTGTCACGAGGAGCCCGACGAATTCCTTGCTCCCGAAGTACTGGTTCGCATAACACGTCGTCGACCACAGCGTTTCCGGGTTTCCGTCGATCAGGTTGGGGACAAGCGCCTCGTTCTCCACACCGTCATCGCCGTTGGGATCGAAACTCACGATCGATTGCACCGTGGCGACAGTCGGTGCCGCGACTTCGACGGGCGTCGTCTCTTGTGGAGCGACGGTCTCGTTGTCGTTGCCAATTTGGGTGAGAATCGTGGCGGCGAGAATGCCGACCGATGCGAGCACGGCGAGCAGGCGGATGCCGTTGCGTCGCGCATCGCGACGTGTCAGACCACGTTGTGGTGTCGATGATGCAGTGCGCGCAATGACCGTGGTGAGTGCAAGCTCGCCTTCGTCGTCGACGACGTATTCACCGGTCGTTGCCGGCTGGACGATCGGTTTGGTGAGATCGACGTTCGGCGTGAGTGCTGCGGTGAGCGCCGCGCGCGCTTCGGTTCCGGTCGCAAAGCGATCATCGGGGTGGCGAGCGATCAACTTGTGGATGACCTTCACGAGTTGTGGCGACAACGACGGCCTCAGGCGACCGAGGTCGGTCGGTTCGCGCTGCAGGCGGGCGAGAGCGGTGTCGGCGTCTGACTCACCGAGGAAGGGCACGCGACCAGCGAGACATTCATAGAGGACGAGTCCGAGGCTGTAGAGATCGGCGCGACCGTCGAGTGGCTTGCCGCGAACTTGTTCCGGTGACAAGTACTTGGCGGTGCCCATCATGATGTTGTCGCTCGTCAGATCGCGCTCGGAAGGATTCGCTTCTTTGGCGATGCCGAAATCGGCGAGGAGCACGCGACCTTGTGGCGTGACGAGGATGTTTCCTGGTTTCACGTCGCGGTGAATGATGCCGCGCGCATGTGCTTCAGCGAGCGCCGCGGCGATCGACACGCCGATGTGCACGGTGAGTTTTGGTCCCAGTCGCTTCTGTCGGTCGAGGATGTCGCGCAGGCTCTTGCCCTTCACGTACTGCATGACGACTGCCTGCTGGCCCTGGTAGTCGAGGCAGTCGTAGACAGCGACGATGTTCGGGTGCGTGATTCCGGCACAGGCCTTGGCCTCGCGACGGAATCGTTCTGCTGCGTCTTCGTCGTTGGCGAGATGTGGCTTCAGCAGTTTGACGGCGACGTCACGATGCAAAAAGGTGTCGGTGGCGAGCCACACTTCGGCCATACCGCCGCGGGCGATGCGGCGCTCCAACGCGTAACGCCCGCCAATCGGGGCTGGTTGCGTTCGTTGCTGCGCCATTGTTGGAAAATGACGCTAGTTCGCACGCTCCGTGCGGTGAGGGAATGTCAGTTGATCGTCACTCAATCAGTCGATGTGATACGCCACACCGATGGTTCCCGAACCGGCGTGTGAACCGATGATCGGTCCGATGTCGCCGACGACGATCTCGTCGCGATAGGTCGACTTCAAGTCGTTGACCAGATCGTGGAAGTCGGTGCACTGGGCCTGCAGGATGGCGAGGTTGCTGACGTGGCCAGCCTCACGCACCTTGGTGGCAAGGAACGCAAGTGCCTTGCTGCGAGTGCGCTGGCGACCACCCTCTTCGACTTTGCCGTTGCGGATCTCGATGACCGGCTTGATCGAGAGTGTGGTGGCCAGGAATGCCTTGGCGCCACCGATTCGACCACCCTTCTTCAGGTTCTCGAGGTGTCGAGGACTCCCCACACCCGAGCTCGGGAGGCGAAGTCGCGGGCTGCCGCTCGACCTCTTCAAGGGATGCACCCGATGCGGCAACCTTGGCCGTGGCGACGGCGGTGATGCCCTGGCCCATCGATGCGGATCGGCTGTCGACCACGCGCACGGAGATGTCACCGGCAAGTGACTTGGCGGCGAGCTCGGCGCTCTGCATGGTTGCGGACAAGTCAGATGACAGCGAGACGACGACGATGCCTGTCGCGCCCTGGGATGCCAAGCGACGGAATTCGGCTTCGAACTGACCGGGTGACGGCGCTGCAGTCTCGGGAAGGACTGGCGACGAGGAGCAGCGATCCCAGAATTGCGAGACCGTCAGTGACTGGCGGTCGATGAACTCTTCGTCACCGAAACGGAACGACAACGGAACGATGCCGATGCCGTGCTGGTCGACGAGGTGTTGTGGAAGGTCGCACGCGCTGTCTGTGACGATACGAATGGTCATGGCGCTCAGCGTATCGCAGGGTGTTTTTCCACGGCGTCACGTCGTTTGCGCGCACGCCAGTGCGCCACCCACCATGTTGCAAGGATCAGCACCGCGGCACCACTGACGAGTTGACCGAGACCCGAGATCGCCGTCACGCGCGCACCAATGCGAATCGTCTGACCAATCTTGTGTGCGCCATCGGGCGAAGTGAAGGTGACGTCGACGGGGAATCGTCCGTTTGCACGGGCAACGACGTCGACGACGACATCCACCGAACCCTGTGGGGAGACGGTCACGACACGAATGTCGCCAGGGAGTTGCAGCTTGGCGCTCGACAGTGACACTCCGAACGTCAACTCCTCGTTCGATTCATTGCGGATCGGTAGTCGCAGTGTTCCTTCGCGGCTTCCGAGCGTGAACGACAATCCATCCGGAATGGTGATCGAGTTGCGCAGCAGACGTGCGCGTGAGCGGATGCCTTTGACGTAGGTGTCGAGGGTCGCGGCGTCAAGGCGATCGTCGTTGAGGACCAGCAACGACCGATCCCACTCGTAGCGAAGCGGGGACGTGGCAGACAAAATCGATTCGGTGATTCGGACGAAGCTCGTCGCTTCGTCGATCGATGCGCGGTTGGCCGTGAGGTCGATACGCGAAATCGTCGGGAGTGACGTGGTCGAATCCTCCGACGTCACCGCGTTGGTGCGCGATACGCCGACGAGATTCAGCTGCGGGGCACGGTCGAGTGCAACGAGGAGTGGAATTGCCACGAGTGGATCAGGGACTTCACCGCGAGTATCACCGAGGATTGCGTGTAATCGTCTGACGTCGCCACCCGAGGCCTCGACCGCTGAACGCGAAAGGATGAGCGACGCTGCAATGCGTGCAGCGTCAACGACCGGGCTGGGTCTGTCCCCGCTGAGGAGCTCTGCATATTTTGGATCGATTGCTTTGATGGCGACGGAGTCGTCGACGGTCGATCCAACACGGTAGGTCTTCAAATAGTTGTCGAGAGACCCGGAGGCCTGCGATGCGTTCGGTGTCAGCACGATCGTCGTCACGTCGTTTGCTTTGAGGATCTCGACACCGTCTTTGTCGAGTGGTTGTCGAGCGATCCACGCCTGTGAATTCAATGGCGCTTCACCGTTGTGCACGTCGAGCACGTCGCGTCCGGTCGTCAGCAGTTCGCGGAATGGAACACCGAGCGAGGCTCGCTGCGCGCTTGACGGGTCGAATGGAACGTATGGCATACGAACGGATTCATGACGCTGCATCACTGCCTCGAGCCGAGTGAGAAGGGCGATGTCGTCGGCAGAGGAGGAGCGCGCAGACCGTCGATCACTTCTGGCTCGATCGCCAGCGTGAGCGGGCCACCCTCCGCCGAGCCAATTGAGACGAGGTTCTCAAGCGCGTTGCGAGCGGGGCTGTCAACTGCGATCGAACCGTCTGGTTGTGAGGCGGGCTTTCCGGTCGTTGCTGGTGCACCAACGAGGAGCGACACCTTCATCTTGGTGAACGCTGTCGTTGGGCCAAAGAAATTGATCGCAGTGGTGATGCGTGCGCGTAGCTCGCCGCCGACTGCGATGTCGAGACCAATGGGGTAGATGCCGTCGGTACGCAGTGAGAGACCCCCTCGACCGGCAGCGATGAGGACGACGAAGTCTCCCGTGGACGTGCGCTCGAGACGGCGGGTGAGGGCGCCAAAGACGGCGACGGGCTCTGCGTCGGGTTGAGAGTCCAGTGCAGCAGTGAGTTCTGCGGTCGTGGTCACGGCAGGATACGCGCGAACCGTGATCGTCGCGGTGTTCGACTCACCGAGTTGTTCACGAAGTTGGTCGTCGCTCACGTTGAACACGAACCTGAACTGGCGGTCGCTTGCGACGTTGAAGTTCTGTGCGATCAGACGAAGATCGGATGGTGCCGCCGACGCGTGGTGGATGTTGACCATCTGAAAGATGACCAGCAAGAACACCGCTATCGCTCGTCGCACAGCCTCTAACCTACTTGTCGTGGTTCCTGAGCGGTTTGCGCCAGTGTTGGCGGAAGTGGCACCACTCGGCGAATTGTTTCGTGCGCAGCGAAAGAAACTGTTCTTGGTCGGCGGCAGCGTTCGCGATCTCTTGATCGATCGTGCAACGACGGAGTTCGATCTCGATTTCACCACCGATGCGCGACCCGACGAGATCAAGACGATCATCACGGGCTGGGCGGATGCGATCTGGACCCAGGGGAGCGATTCGGGACCATCTCGGCGCAAAGGACGGACGTACCTACGAGATCACGACCATCGTGCCGAGGCGTATTCGCCCGATAGTCGCAAACCCGAGGTGCAATTCTCGGATCGCATCGAAGACGATCTCTCTCGGCGCGACTTCACGGTCAATGCGATGGCGCTCGAGATCACCTCTGACGCCCCGGTGCTCGTCGATCCCTATGGAGGACTCGCCGACCTGATGGGCAAAGTCCTGCGCACCCCACTGTCACCGACGGAGAGCTTTTCTGATGACCCGTTGCGCATGATGCGCGCAGCGCGATTCATCGCGGGTCTGCAGCTCGTGCCCGTCGATGAATTGGTCGCTGCGGTGCGGTCGATGACGGATCGGTTGAAGATCGTTTCTGCCGAACGAATTCGTCACGAACTCGATCGACTGCTCGTGACGGACCATCCGACTGCCGGCTTGTGGTTCTTGGTCGACACGGGGCTCGCCGAGCACTTCTTTCCCGAGCTTCCCGCGATGCGCCTGGAGCAGGACCCGATCCATCGGCACAAGGACGTCCTCACACACACGTTCGCCGTCGTCGAAAACGTGCGCCCTGATGCATCGCCTGACTTTGACTTTCGGATCACCCGCCTGGCTGCGCTGTTCCACGACATCGGCAAGCCACGCACTCGCGGGTACAAGGACGGCAAGGGCGTCACGTTCCACCACCACGAAGTCGTCGGTGCGCGCATGACGAAGGCTCGATTGAAGGCACTGAAGTATTCATCGCAAGACGTGGATGCGATCACCGAGCTCGTTGCCCTCCACCTGCGATTCCATACGTATGCGATGGGGTGGACCGACTCCGCCGTGCGGCGATACGTACGCGACGCTGGCCCGCTGTTGAACGAACTCAACGTGCTGACGCGTTGTGACTGCACGACCCGCAACGAAAAGAAGGCGTTGTTGCTCGCGCGACGGATGGATGAACTCGAACGTCGAATCGCCGAGGTGATGGCGCGCGAGGAACTCGCTGCACTACGACCCGAACTCGATGGGGCACAGGTGATGGAACTGCTCGGCATCCCTCCTGGTCGCGACGTCGGCAAGGCGATGGAGTTCTTGATGGAGATCCGGCTCGAAGAAGGTTTGATCGGCACCGAAGCAATCACCGAACGATTGCGCTCATGGTGGGCAGAACGTCGCTGAGTCGTTGTTGACATGACTATCGTGTCGGCTCATGGCTAGGGGCAAGGGATGGTTGAGCGCGCTGTCGTTGACCGACGACAACGGACACCAGTTGGGCGGCATCGTCGACCATCGCCTCACGCGACGTGCACTGATCAACGAGTACCGGCGAGGTCGACTGCGTCGTGATCAGGTGTGCGACGCTCACCCCGAACTCTTGCGCGCAGCACGTAACTTCGGCGACGAGACGATCGTCAAGTGTCCGATCTGTGTCGAGGACAACGTCGTGCTCGTGACGTACGTGTTCGGTCCCCGTTTGCCGAGTCATGGTCGCTGCATCACCAAGCCGACCGAACTCGATGAATTCCGACGCATCGCGCGAACCTCGGTTGCCGGTGACTACACCGCATATGTGGTGGAGGCGTGCCGGTCGTGTGGTTGGCACCACCTCCTGCGCACCCTCGCGCTGAACCCGGAACGGGAACAGCGGGCCCCGCGCCGGCGCAGCGCCAGCCGCTGACTGATTCCGCACAACAGGGGTGTGTCAGCCTGCTGGGCGTGCCGATACGCTCATCACTCCACATACCTGCCCCCACGGGGGCTCCAGTCCACGACTGGAACCGAAGGGAGATAACGCAGCCATGCGTTCATATGAATTGATGGTCATTGTCAGCGGCTCGCTTGAAGAGTCCGCGGCACACAACTGGATCAACACCCTGACCAAGCAAATTTCTGCGGTCGGCGGGTCGATTCACGGCACACCTGATTGGTGGGGAAAGCGCCGCCTGGCCTATCCCATCAAGAAGCAGTCCGAGGGTTTCTATGCCATCTTCAATGTGGTCGCTCCTGGTGGGGCACTCGACGAAGTTGAGCGCACCCTCCGTATCGCGGATGACGTCCTCCGCCACAAACTCCTTCGCTTGCCCGACCACGAGGCAGCACGCCGCGGCATGGCCGTTGCGTCTGCATAGTCGGACAACGAAGACTCGACAAAGGAGCCACATCTCATGGCAGACAACACCATCACTCTCGTCGGCAACCTGACGCGTGATCCGGAATTGCGTTTCACGACCACCGGTCGTGGCGTCGCATCGTTCGGCATCGCCGTCGGTCGTCGTTACCAGGTCAACGGCGAATGGCAGGAGCAGACCTCCTACTTCAACGTCACCGCGTGGGGCCAGCTTGGCGAGAACGCTGCAGCATCGCTGACCAAGGGCACTCGCGTCGTCGTCACCGGCCGACTCGAGCAGCGTGAGTACACCACCCGCGAGGGAGACAAGCGCACCGCCATCGACGTCATCGCCGACGAACTCGGACCGAGCCTCCGTTGGGCAACCGCTCAGGTCGAGCGCACGCCGCGCGGCGAGGGCGGATCGTCCCGCGCACCGCAAGGACAGTCGGCAGAGGCCGCACCGTTCGACGGCGAAGAACCCTTCTGACCATCACCACCAATCGACTAAAGGAACACCACCATGACGAGTAAGAAGAACAAGGAACGCGCAGCAAAAGCTGCGATGCGCAAGTACAAGAAGCGCCCGAACACGCTGAACGCCGAGAAGGTCGATTACATCGACTACAAGGACGTCACCCTGCTCCAGCGCTTCATGTCCGATCGCTCCAAGCTGAAGGCACGTCGCATGAACGGCAACTCCGTTCAGCAGCAGCGCGACGTCGCGCTCGCGGTCAAGAACGCCCGCGAGATGGCACTCTTGCCGTACACGAAGCGCGTCGCATCCGCACGCGCCCCGCGTCGCGGCGAAGAGGACGGCTCGATGTCGGATCGTCCGCGCCGTGACCGCTCTGAGGCGTCACTCGTCGACACCTATGCCGACGTGATCAATGCCGAGGTCAGTGGGACCGACGTCGTCGAGGAAACCCCAGCCGAAGCTCCAGCAGAGGAGGCCTAAGTCATGAAGGTTCTGCTTCGTCAAGACATCAGCGGCGTCGGACGTCGCGGCGACATCGTGTCGGTGTCGTCCGGTCATGCTCGCAACTTCCTGCTCCCACGCGGACTCGCCATTGCGGCAACCGATGGTGCAGTGGTGCAGGCCACCTCGATGCGTCGCGCACGCGACCTCCGCGAGGCCGCCGATCGCGAATCCGCCCAGGCAATCGTCGCCGAACTCGCCAAGCGCACCATTCAGGTGCAGGCAAAGGCCGGCTCGGAAGGTCGACTGTTCGGTTCCGTGACCGCATCGGACATCGCCCAAGCGGTGTCTGCTCAGGCCGGAATCACGCTCGATCGCAAGAGCATCGAGATTGCCTCGCCAATCCGCACGGTTGGTGACCACAACGTGACCGTCGAGTTGTTCGCCGGCATCACGGGCACCATCTCGCTCAGCGTTTCGGCGAGCTAGGACCAACGGCCCACCGGGGCACGGCCGACATGTCCTCAACGGGAGACTCTCGCAACGACGGACGTTCGCTGCAGCGCGTCCCTCCTCACAACCTGGACGCCGAGGCATCGCTCCTCGGCGCGATGCTGTTGTCGCGAGAGGCGATCGGAATCGCCATCGAACGTGGTGTTCGCCCGGATGAGTTCTACAAGCCCGCACACCGACACATCTTCGACGCAATTCGCTCGTTGAACACGAGCGGTGAGGCCGTCGATCCAGTGACGGTCGCCGACACATTGCGCAAGGCGGGTCTGCTCGACACGATCGGTGGCATGGATGCGTTGCTCTCGATCCAGAACGCCGTTCCCGCCGTCACGAGCACCGAGCAATACGCACGCATCGTGCACGACACCGCGCGACTTCGTCGACTGATCGGTGCCGCGTCCGAAATCGCCGAGCTCGCTTACAGCGAACCCGACGACATTGAAAAGGCACTCAACGATGCCGAGAGCAAGGTGTTCTCGGTTTCCGAGAGCCAAGTCGGTGACAACTCCGAGAAGGTACAGATTCTCCTCGGTCAAGCGCTCGAGAAGCTCGAAGAGCGCGCAGAGAAGGGCGACGCGATCACCGGTGTGCCAACCGGCTTTGCCGATCTCGACCGCATCCTTCTCGGCCTACAACCGGGAACGTTGAACATCGTCGGTGCGCGACCCGCAATGGGAAAGAGCGCGTTCGCGTTGAACATTGCGGTGCATGCTGCGCAGGCGACCAATCAAGCCGTGTTGTTCTTCTCGCTCGAAATGGGCAAGGCCGAACTCACACAACGAATTCTGTCCAGCGAAGCGAGTGTGGACGGCAACGTGTTGCGCATGGGTCGTCCGAGCCAGGACGACTGGAGCAAGATCGGTCGCGCAGTCGCACGACTGGACATTCCGCTGATCATCGACGACAGCGCGGGAACCACGGTCGGCCAGATTCGTGCGAAGGCCCGTCGTACGTACAGCCGCGAGGGCGGACTCGCGCTGATCGTGATCGACTACCTCCAACTCATGGGCGGTGACGGCCGACCTGAGAACCGTCAGTTGGAAGTGAGTGACATCAGCCGAAAGCTGAAGCTGCTCGCACGCGAGTTCAACGTTCCCGTGCTCGCACTCAGCCAGCTGAGCCGACAACTCGAGCAGCGCACCGACAAGCACCCGACGCTGTCCGACTTGCGCGAATCAGGAGCACTCGAGCAGGACGCCGACGTCGTCATGTTCTTGTATCGCGGCGAAATCTATGAGGCAGATCCGAACTTGAAGGGTCTCGCCGAGGTCAACGTGTCCAAGCACCGCGCTGGTCCGCTCGGTCAGGCGCGGTTGGTGTGGCAGGCCAACTTCACGCGCTTCGACAACATGGCACACGACCAGGTGTTCGACGACGCCATCGGGGAGTAGACGTGTTCCTCGGCGAAGACCTGCTCGCATGGCTCGTTCTTGCATTCGGCGGCGCGATGGCAGTGGCAACGTGCTTGCGTTGGTCCGTCCGCCACAGAATCGACAGGGTTCGACGGAACTTACTAAGCCGCCCGTCGTTCGCACGGTGACGTTCGCTCTCGTCGGCGCAATTGCCGCGGTGTGGGCACTTGGCTCGCTCATCGGGGGATAGTGGAGCGGGTGACGGGAATCGAACCCGCATTCTCAGCTTGGGAAGCTGATGTTCTGCCACTGAACTACACCCGCCAGTGTTTCCGTGAGGGTAGCAACGCGTTTCACGCATCATCCACCTGTTTCTCGGGCACTGAGCGCGTTCACTAGGGTGCTTCGTTGTGATCCTTTCAGACCGCAGTATCCGTGAGGCCCTCGCGGCAGGGCGAATCGTGGTCGACCCCCTTGATGAGTCGTGTTTGCAGCCATCTTCGATCGACGTCAAGGTCTCGAACCTGTTCCGCGTCTTTCGCAATCACACGGCCGCCGTCATCGACGTGAAGAAGGACTTGTCCGAATTGACCGAACTGGTCGAGGTCGGGCCCGATGATGCCTTCATGTTGCACCCCGGCGAGTTCGTCCTCGGATCCACGCTCGAGCGAGTCGCGATCGCTGATGACCTCGTCGCTCGTGTGGAGGGAAAGAGCTCGCTCGGCCGACTGGGACTCCTGATTCACTCGACTGCGGGGTTCATCGATGCTGGATTCGATGGGCACATCACGTTGGAGTTGTCGAACGTGGCGAATTTGCCGATCACGTTGTATCCAAACATGAAGATTGGTCAGGTGAGCTTCATGACGATGACGACGCCAGCAGACAATCCCTACGGCAAGGGCGCGCGAGGATCGAAGTATCAAGGTCAGCGCGGACCGACTCCTAGCCGATACTTCGAAAACTTCAAGCGCTGACACTCAACCTTGCGTTGAGCTCTTGATCAAACCTGTTTAGTCACCTGCGACGGGTGCACTTAA
>RFNE01000245.1 GCA_009927375.1 Actinomycetota bacterium
AAAACGGCCATCGTCGAGGGACTCGCACGACGTATCAACGACGGCGACGTCCCCGAGGGATTGAAGGGTAAGCGCTTGGTCTCTCTCGATCTTGCGTCGATGCTCGCGGGCGCGAAGTATCGCGGTGAGTTCGAAGAGCGACTGAAGGCGGTATTAAAGGAGATCACCGACGCACAAGGTGACGTCATCACCTTCGTCGATGAGATTCACACGCTCGTCGGCGCAGGTGGCGCCGAAGGCGCGATGGATGCTGGCAACATGATCAAGCCGATGCTCGCCCGAGGTGAGCTGCGCATGATCGGTGCAACGACGCTCGATGAGTATCGAAACCATGTCGAGAAAGACCCCGCCCTCGAACGCCGCTTCCAGCAGGTGTACGTCGGCGAGCCAACCGTCGAGGACACCATCGCAATCCTTCGCGGATTGAAGGAGCGTTACGAGGTGCACCACGGAGTGCGCATCCAAGACAACGCCTTGGTCAGCGCCGCGGTGCTGTCCAACCGTTACCTGACGAACCGATTCCTTCCGGACAAGGCAATTGACCTTGTCGATGAGGCTGCAAGCAAGTTGCGCATCGAGATCGACTCCATGCCGACGGAGATCGACGTCGTCGAACGACGCAAGCGCCAGTTGGAGATTGAGCGAGTTGCGCTGGAGAAGGAAACCGATTCGGCATCACGTGAGCGGCTGAGCTCGCTGAACGAGGAACTTGCCGAGCTCGAGGTTCAGATTGGGACGATGACCTCGCATTGGGAAGCGGAGAAGCAGGCGATCGGTGCGATTCGATCGTTGAAGGAAGAACTTGAGTCATTGCGTGCGCAGATGGAGCGCGAGACCGATCTCGAAAAGGCCGCGGAAATTCGGTACGGCAGGATCCCCGAACTCGATCGTCGTATCGCGGCAGCGACCGAGCAGTTGAACGTGTTGCAGCACGACCAGCGGATGTTGAAGGAGGAGGTCGACTCCGAAGACATCGCCGAAGTGGTGTCGAAGTGGACGGGGGTGCCCGTCAGCCGACTCATGGAGGGGGAGATGCAAAAACTCGTCCACCTCGAAGAGTTGTTGCATCGCCGCGTGATCGGTCAGGACGCGGCCGTGAGCGCAACGGCAAACGCGATTCGTCGCAGCCGTGCTGGTTTGAGTGACCCGAATCGACCGATTGGATCGTTCATGTTCCTCGGACCAACTGGAGTTGGCAAGACGGAACTTGCACGCGCTCTCGCAGAATTTCTCTTCGACGACGAGCGTGCGATGGTTCGCATCGACATGGCGGAGTACATGGAGAAGCACGCGGTGAGTCGATTGATTGGCGCTCCTCCTGGATACGTCGGATACGACGAAGGTGGCCAACTCACCGAGGCAGTGAGGCGCCGTCCGTACAGCGTCGTGCTGCTTGATGAGATCGAAAAGGCACACCCCGAGGTGTTCAACGTGTTGTTGCAGGTGCTTGATGATGGACGATTGACCGATGGCCAGGGTCGGACGGTCGACTTCACGAATTGCGTGTTGATCATGACGAGCAATTTGCGGGGCGAGCCGATCGAGTACTTCAAGCCCGAGTTCGTGAACCGAATCGACGAGATCGTGCGATTCCGATCGCTCGAACAAGCCGACCTTGGCGCGATCGTCGACATCCAGCTCGAGCACTTGATCGAGAGAATGGCATCGCGTCGGATCACGCTTGCCGTGACTCCGCGCGCACGACTCGTGCTCGCCGAAAAGGGGTATGACCCGGATTTCGGTGCACGGCCACTCAAGCGACTGATTCAGAAGACGATCGCTGACGCAGCTGCGTTGTTGATCCTCGAAGGAAAGGTCGCTGAGGGTGGGAGCGTCGTCGTCGACGCAATCGACGGCGAGTTCACGGTTCGAGCACAAGATCTCGTTGCGTCCTGACCGATTCGAACGGTCCGGCGACTAGACTCTTCTTACGTTCCCCACAATTCGCAGGAGCGTTTGATGCCCGTCACAGTCGTCGTAGGTACGCAGTGGGGTGACGAGGGCAAAGCCAAGGTCATCGACCTTCTCGCTGAGTCCCACGACTACGTCGTTCGGTACCAAGGCGGACACAACGCCGGTCACACGGTCGTCGTCGGTGACCAGAAGTATGCGCTGCAGTTGATCCCGAGTGGAGTTCTCTACGACCACGTCGTCCCGGTGATCGGCAATGGTGTCGTCGTCGACTTGCCGACACTCTTCAAGGAGATCGACACTCTCGAATCTCGTGGTGTGTCCTGTGCTCGACTGAAGGTGTCGAGCCTCGCACAGTTGATTTTTCCGTGGCACCAGGCACTTGACGCGCTGATTGAAGGCCAACGCGGGGATGCAAAGATCGGCACAACGCTGAAGGGAATCGGTCCTGCGTACGCCGACAAGGCGCTTCGAGTTGGAATCCGTGCCGGAGAAGTTCGTGACATTGCGCGATTCGCTGAACGGGTGAGGGAGCGTGGTGTGGCGGCATCGGAACTACTCGTCGCACGAGGGGGTCAAGCGATCGACATCGATCACGTCGTCGAGACGTTCACCGCACTCGCGACGCGACTTGCCCCCTACATCGCTGACACGGTGAACGTGCTGCACGATGCACTCGCCGACGGGAACGAAGTCTTGCTCGAGGGTGCACAGGCGACGTTCCTCGATATTGATCACGGCACCTATCCCTACGTGACCTCCTCGCATCCGATCGCCGGTGGCGCAACTGTCGGCTCTGGTCTGGGTCCACGAGACATTTCGCGAGTCGTTGGGATTACCAAGGCATATACGACTCGCGTAGGAGCGGGCCCGTTCCCGACCGAGCTGACCGACGAGCGTGGGGATGCGATCGTTGACATCGGCAAAGAGTTCGGAACGGTTACTGGTCGCCGCCGCAGGCCAGGTTGGCTCGACCTCGTCATGTTGCGACACGCAGTTCGACTGAACTCCCTCACGGAGTTCGCACTCACCAAAGTTGATGTGCTGGATGACTTCGAATCAATCGATGTATGTGTCGGGTATACGGTCGATGGTGTGGCATTGCGTGGTTATCCCGACGATGTCGATGTACTCGGTCGAGTGACGCCGAAGTACGTCACGCTCCCTGGCTGGAAGAAGACGCTTCGCGGCTGTCGCTCCTATGCGGATCTGCCATCCGAGGCGAAGGCGTTCGTCGATTTGATCGAGCGTGAGGTCGGAGTTCCCGTGTCGATCATCGGGGTCGGACCTGGTCGTGACGAATGCGTGGTGCGCACATGATCGATCGATACAAGACCCCAGAGATCGACGCGATCTTCAGTGATGTCGCAAAGTTCTCTCGTTATCTGGAGATCGAACTGCTCGTTGTTGACGCTCTTGCGAAGATGGGCGTTGCGTCATCCAACGACGCGAGCTCCTGCAGATCCAAGGCACCGGTTGTCGACGTTGCTTTGGTGCAGGCGATTGGGGAGCGTGAGCTCGTCACGAATCACGACGTTGCGGCGTTCGTTGATGTCATTCAGGCTCGAATCGCTGATCCGTCGGCGAAGTGGATCCACTACGGACTCACCAGCAGCGACGTCGTCGACACGGCGTGGTGTTGGATGATGCGTGACGCGGCAGACGTCATCATCACCGAACTTTCACTGCTCATCCAGGATGCCAGTGCACTTGCTCGCCGACACAAAGACACGGTGATGATCGGCCGCACGCATGGCATTCATGCCGAACCGACGACGTTTGGCGCCAAGGTTGCGTTGTGGGCGATGCAACTTGATCGTGACCGCATCCGTCTGCGCGACGCACGCGAGATGATCGCGGTATGCAAGCTGTCTGGCGCGGTTGGCACCTATTCGAACATCTCGCCGGATGTCGAGCGTCATGTCGGAGCGGCTTTGCAGTTGAAGCCCGTTCCCGCCACGCAGGTCGTGTCGCGCGATCGCCATGCCCAGTTTCTGTGGGCGTGTTCGTCACTCGCCTCGACCATTGAGATGATCGCCGTTGAATTGCGTCATCTCCAGCGCACCGAAGTAAACGAGGTTCGGGAAGGCTTCAGAGCTGGGCAGAAGGGGAGCTCGGCAATGCCGCACAAGCGGAACCCGATCTCGGCAGAAACGCTGACGGGTCTTTCGCGTGTCGTCAAAGCGAATGCAGGTGTCGGTGCGGACAACGTTGCGTTGTGGCACGAACGCGACATCTCGCACTCATCGGCGGAGCGCATCGTGATTCCTGATTCGTCGACGCTGAGCCATTACATGGTGCGTCGTCTGCGCTCGTTGCTGAACAGTCTTGAGGTCGATACCGAATCAATGAAGAGGAATCTCGATTCGACGCGAGGACTCGTGTTCTCGCAGGCAGTCCTTCTCGCACTCGTTGACCAGGGGATGAACCGTGACGATGCATACAGAGTGGTCCAAGAGGCATCGAAGCGCTCGTGGGAGAAGGGGACGAGTCTTCGAGACGAGATCCTGGCTGATCCTTTGGTGAAAGTGCCCGTCGCCGTCATCGATTCGGCATTTGACGTTCGGCGTGCCATCGATGGCGCCCAACTCATCGTGAATGCCTTGGACACCATCCAGTCGTGACTGCGCTTCCGACACTCGATCCCAAGCGCGATCTCCTTCGTCAACACGTCCTTCAGCACTCGCTCAAGACCGGCAATTTCACACTGAAGTCGGGTCGTGCAAGCACCTGGTTTCTGGATACGAAGCAAACCGCATGTCGGCCGGATGGCATCGTGCTCGTCGCAGACGTCGCACTCGACTTGATCGGCACTGAAGTCGACGCGATTGGCGGACTCACGATGGGTGCAGACCCCGTTGCATACGGGATTGCTGCGGTAGCCGCGACGCGCGGCATCAACTTGCGAAGTTTTAGTGTGCGCAAAGAGAGCAAAGATCACGGAATCCGTGGTCGGATTGCTGGCGCGCTTCAGGTCGGCGATCGTGTTGCAGTGGTGGAGGACACCGTCACTCGTGGGACGTCAATCTTCGAAGCGGTCGAGGCGATCAAAGAGTTCGGTGC
>RFNE01000078.1 GCA_009927375.1 Actinomycetota bacterium
CACTCGCTTCGTGCATATTTCATTCGCCGCGGAATCAATACTCAACACGTGCAGTATTCGGTCGACAAGATTCGCGACGGTCGAAGTTTCTGTACGCGACGCGTCGTTGCTTCGCAAGCAGACGGAGCAATTCTCAATCTCGAGGCAAGCTTTCAGGTCGAAGAGGCGACGATCGAACAGTCGATGGCTCCGATGCCACGGGGAGTTCCGAAGCCAGAGGAGTTGGAAGAGTCTGGTTGGTGGGACTTCCTTCATCGTCGGTCGGTGCCACTGAAGGACGACGAGCCGCAGACCGCCCAAGCGTGGATGCGCGTGAGCGATTCGTTTGGTTCGGACCAGGTCTTGGAACGGTGTGCACTCGCGTATCTTTCCGATGATCTGCCGAACGATTGCGTGATTACGGCAATTCCGGAGATCAAGAAGGCGAGTGACGAGGGTCGAAGGTTCAGTGCGAGCCTCGATCACGCGGTGTGGTTTCATCGTCCCGTTCGCGCGAACGAGTGGAATCTCTACACGATGTCATGCGTGAATTATGGAGGTGGTCGCGGAATGACGTTTGGCTACGTACATTCCGAAGATGGTCGCCATCTTGCGACGGTCGCGCAAGAGACTTGGTGAGGTTTCGCGAAAGTTAGATCTTCTTGGCGTGAACGACGAAGCATGACGCCATGACCACCCCGCGCCAGTCATTCGGATCTTCGCATTGTGCGGACAGATCGTAGAACTCTGACTGATGAGTGTGTTCGAAGATTGGTGGGAGCGCGTGGAAGTGGTAGTAGTAAAGACCCTCAAGACGCAGTCCGCTTGGAGTCAGCAGATCCTGTTGAACCGTTACTGGGTTGTGGAGGTGTGATTTGATCGCACGCTCGTCGACATTCTCAAAAAGCTTTGCGACGTTCATCTTTGGGTAGCGCTCCGCAAAGAATGCAAGGACGTCGTCACGCAGCTTCCCAGAAGTATTGGCAATCGAAAAAATGTTGCGAAGCAGATAGTCCGCGCTGTACTCATTCTGCGAACACAGTGAGAAGAGCTCATTTCGCAGACTGAAGATGAGATCCCCATCATCTTTCACGTGCGTGGCGATGTGACGGAGCGTCGTAACCGTGTTCGGTGTGTAGTAGACGGCGCCAAGACCGCACGCGACGTCAAAAGGTTTGGCGATCGGCCGTTCAAAGGTGTCGAGGTCTCCATGGAACACCCGAGTTTCCTCGAACCCCGAATTCTTCACTCTCTTCTGGGTTTCTTCGACCATTTCGGGTGAGCGGTCAAAGCCGTAGGCGTCATAGCCGGCCTTCAGAAAGGTAACGAGGGGAACGCCACTGCCGCATCCCGCATCGAGAACGGTCGTTGGCTTGATCTTCGTGAGAAGGTCTTCAAAGATCCGCAATCTGTAGACGTGGTCTGGGTACCGACCTGCGTCTAATCGGTAATTTCGATCGTAGGTGTCGGCTTCCGAGCCGAATTCAACATATGCCTCACGTAGTTCTTTGCCAGTTCTCATGCGACAAGGGTAGTCAGTCGTGCGAAACGTTTGTCGTCAGGAGTCCGTGTGCGATCAGTGTGTCGGAAAGAGCGTCAAGAGTGGACAATTCGTGCCCAGTTGCATTTGCGATATCAACGACGTCGTTCGTGCCGTCTGCAAATGCGAGGAGATCAAGAATTGCACTCACTGACTTCTGGTCGACTTGCCCGCCGATGTTGGGGTAGAGGCCACGCTTTCCTAGTTGCGGTTCGCCGGCAACGACTGCGTGAAGTACCCGGTTTCCTTCAAGAGTGTCAATCAGCTTGCTGTAAAGATCAAGAGTGGTTCGGAGGCCCTTTGGGGTAACGAAGGTGAGGTCGTCTGCAGACGTGTGGTACTCGGGGTACTCGTGATACTTGCTTCGCATCACAGACGCGACGGGCAAATCGACGAGTGGCGAGCAGTACTGGCGCTCGTCGCTTCCACGTTGGAGAAAGGAGTATTCGATGAAGTCCGGAGCGAGCTGCGCGAGAACTCTCCGTGCGACTTTGTCTGCATACGTTTGTCCAGTGCGTGACGGCATGAACGAGAACTTCCCCTCATCGCCACAGCAGGTGAGGACAAATCCAGCACGCACGTTCTTTTTGAGGTGGTCAAGGAAATTGCTGAGGTACACGACCGTTCCGATCGTTTCTGGGACGAAGACGAACCGATATGTGTAGTTGCGGTCGATCTTTGTAATCCACTTGGCAAGGTACGTAGCAATGACCGGGCCCGAGAGTTCATTGTTCGCCATTGATGGATGGCAGACATACGTGGAGAAAAGAACTTCATCGTTCGATTTTCCTGGGATGAGCAGTTCGCCGTAGGTCAATGAACCGGGTTTGAGATCGGCGTCAATGACCACCTTGTACTGACCTGCGGCAAGTGTTTCGCGAAGTCGATGGGGAAGACAGAATCCCCAGTCCCGCTTGTAGTAGCTCGTGACATAGGGAATCACATCAGGTTTGTCTGGCAACGAGTGCAAGTGTTGCTGAAGCTCTTCGAGATCGATGGTCACATCGACTGGAGTTGAGTAGCCAACGACGTGCAGGTTGTGATGGGCAAAATCAACGATTCGTCGACCGCCCGGATCTTCGATGTACGCCGTTCGAATGTTCCATTCGTCGGGGACTGTCCAGTCGAAGGCGACGGTGCCGGTCGGTACTTCGCGGATAACGAGCTCAGGAAGGATTTGCTTGATGAGTCCGAGTGTCTTTCGAACACCGTCGCCAGTGAGACTTCGACAGATCGGGTAAAGAGCTTGAGCAAATGAATGCATTTCTTCGCCCGACGCGAGAGCATCCCCTGACCGAGCGTCTGCCATGTTCATTCCTTCGGAACACGGTAATTGAACATGAT
>RFNE01000146.1 GCA_009927375.1 Actinomycetota bacterium
GGCTCATCTTGTCGTCGGCGACGGCGACGGCGTCGTTGAACGTCGAGAACCAGACGGCCTCGGAAACTTGTGCGCGCAGCACCTGCGCGGTCGCTTGCCAGACATCATCGTGCGACACTTCTTGCACCTTCGGTTCCACAGACACCCCCTTTTCGTTATCCACAGCACTATCCACAGGGTGTGGAAGTGCCCCCTCCGTGAGGTGGGAGAAGCGAAGGTAGCAGGTTTTCCACAGGCGGAAAAAATGCGGATTCCCCTGTAGAGTGCTAACCCTTGCAGTCTGCATCGAGTCAACCGATTCGAAGCAAAAACAGGCCGGCTTGCCAGCCACACGATCGAGGAGGCGTGCGTGAAGCGCACATTCCAACCAAATAATCGCCGTCGCTCCAAGAAGCATGGCTTCCGCAATCGCATGAGCACCCGCGCGGGTCGAGCTGTCCTGAAGTCCCGTCGGGCCAAGGGCCGCCACCGCCTCTCCGCTTGATCGGACGTCTCCAGCGCCGGAGCGACTTCGCCCGCCTCACCGAGGAGGGAACATATGTTCGCTTCGGTGGCCTGTGGTGTCGCATGATCGCCGATCCTCGCCTCGAGCAGCCCCAGGTGGGCTATGCCATCGGCCGTAGCTTCGGTGGGGCCGTTCAGCGCAACCGGATGCGCCGCCGCTTGAGGGTCCTCCTGCAGGCTCAGGCCGACGACCTCCGCCCAGGGCTCTATTTGCTGGGGGCCCAGAGCTCACTGTTGACCGCTTCCCCGTCCGACCTTGGCCGGGCTGTTGCAGGACTCCTCGACCGGATAGCCAATCACTATGAGTGAGATGTCCACCACTCAACGGATGGAGCACCGGATGGTCCGGGCCATTGCCTGGTACCAGTCCTTGCGCCCAGGTCACCCCTCCCCGTGCCGGTTCTTTCCTACCTGCTCGGAATACGCCTCCGAGGCGATCACCACCCATGGACCGTGGCGCGGGCTGTGGCTCACGATTCGTCGACTGAGCCGTTGCCGACCCTTCGGGCCTTCGGGCTTCGATCCGGTTCCCGAGATTCAGGAAACCACCCGTTCCTCCCGTACCGTCATGGATGCCCACGACTCGACCCGTGAAAGTTGTTGACCCTCATGTTTGAACTTGCTGCCCGCCTCATTGCCGCGTTTTACGCCTGGACACACAGTTATGCCGTTGCGATCGGTCTCGTTGCCGTCGTCGTGATGTTGCTCATCACACCACTCACGTTGAAGAGCACCAAGGGCATGCTCGAGATGCAGCGCCTGCAGCCAGAGATGCGTCGCCTGCAATCACAGTTCAAAGGCGACCGCCAACAACTGAACGCCGAGATGATGAAGTTGTACCAGGAACACAAGGTCAACCCGATGGCGTCATGTTTGCCACTGCTCGCGCAGATGCCGATCTTCATCATCATGTTCCGTGCAATGCACGGCTTGATCTTCGAAGTCGATGGCAAGTTTGCACCGAAGTACTTGAACCACACGTCCGAGCTGTACACGTCGCTCTTCGGCAAGTCTGAGATGAAGTCGTTCGGACTCGATCTCGCGTTGCGTCCGATGCAGGCTGCGCAGGAGAACTTCGCCAAGGGAATCATCTACATCCTCCTCGTGGCTGCACTCGCCGGCGTCTATTTCATCCAGCAACGGATGGTGGCGTCGCGCACCGTGAGCCCGACGATGTCGGCGAGCCAGGCCAAGTTGATGCAGTACTTGCCGGTTGCGTTTGCGGTGTTCCAGTTGTTCCTGCCGACTGCGCTCGTCGTGTACTACATGGTGCAGGCGATCGTGCGTATCGTGCAGCAGTACTACATCACGAAGCGCTTCTACGGCAACGACGACTCCCTCGGCCGACAAGCGCAAGCGGCGAGTGCAAAGGCTCGCGACATCGCGCAGAACGAGAAGCAGACGAAGAAGGAACACAACCGTCAAACGAACCGTTCCAAAGCAAGCGCGTCACACCGCGCAAGGGATCGGAGTCGTCGCAGGTGAGTCGTCGACCGCAAGCACCGGGAAAGAACAGAACGGGCTCGCTCGAGCGCAAGAAGAAGAAATAGTTCGCATCATTGGCAACACCTCGTGTGTTGACCACGTCAGAGAAATGAGAAATCCATGGAATGGGTAGAGACCACAGGCGACACCATCGAGGAAGCCAAGAGCGCAGCACTCGATCAACTCGGAGTTGCAGAGGATGACGCAGAGTTCGAGGTCCTCGAAGAACCGAAACAGGGATTGTTCGGACGCACACGCGGCGAAGCTCGTGTCCGCGCACGAGTGCGCCCGACCTCACCACGTGCAAAGGCCGATCGCCGTGATCGTGGCCCGAAGCGCGAGAAGCGCCAGGGTGAGTCCAAGCGCGGCCCACGCAAGGAGCGCTCAACGGAACGAGCACCGCGCGCAGAGCGTGAGCCGAAGACCAACACCACCCCATCGATCCGAACCACGGTGAGTGCTGCTGCGACCACATTCCTTGAGGGACTACTCGTTGCGAGCAATATTCGTGGCGCGGTGTCGGCAACGGTGTCTGGTGAGGACATCGACATCAATGTTGATGGCGACGGCGTGTCGATGTACGTGGGTGCAAAGGGTGCAACCCTGATGGCACTCCAAGAC
>RFNE01000306.1 GCA_009927375.1 Actinomycetota bacterium
GAGCTTGCAGCACTGTTGCGGGAGCGCGTCTTCGTGGACCTGTCGAAGGTTGTCACCCAGTCGATGCGCATCGGCGTCGAGTCCTACTCGATCAAGAAGCTCGAACAGCTCTACGCGTTCGATCGCACCGACCTCGTCGCCGATGGCGGACTCTCGATCGTCTACTACGAGCGCTGGTTGCAGTCCGTCGGCACCGAGGAGTTCGGCGACACTGGCAATACGGCAGTACTGGAAGACCTCGAAAAGTACAACATGAACGACTGCCTCTCCACGATTGCCCTGCGCTCCTGGCTCGAGGCGCGTCGTGCCGAAGTCGTCGAGCAGATCGCCGATGATCCGGAACTCGGCTTCCTCGTTCGCCCACTGCTCAACCCGAACACCGCTCCGGACGCAGATAGCAAAGGCGAGCTCATCGACGCGCTTAACCTCCATCGCTTCGAAGTGGACCTCACCGAGGAGACGATCGCCGAGAACACTCATCGCTGGCTGATGGCAGACTTGCTCGAGTTCCACAAGCGTGAAAAGGCCGTGGACAACTACGAGTGGGCCGCTGCGATCTCCATGGACGATCAGCAGTTCATCGACGACACCAAAGCAATCGGTGGTCTCGAACTCGTCGCAGACCACGGCGCAGAGGAAGCCTCGGCACGCACGGAGTATTCGTTCAAGACGAAGCGCACATATCGCTTCGATCCACGCCAGTTGACCGACGTTTCGCCCGGTGACGGGTTCGAGAGTCCGGCATTCCACCCGTATCGTGACGATCCAGCAGAGACGGGTGCCGTTGCGCGAGCAACCGTGAGCTCGATCGACTTGGAGAACGGCATCCTCGAACTCTCGATTCTCTCGCACGAAAACCCCGCACCTGCGATCACGTCAGGATTCGGCACCAACTTCATCAAGAAGGAGGCTTTCGAATCCGCGCTGGTCGATATCGGCCACAGCGTGCGAGGTGACTCGTCAGATTTCGCGCCTGCGGCACACGACATGTTGCGCCTACGACCGCCGCGATTCCGCGATGGCTTCGATCTCGCCGCCGTCTCGTCGGTAGCGAGTCCGTTGCCTGAAGACATCGCCGAGGCGATCCACCACCTCGACAAGTCGTATCTCGTCATCCAAGGACCCCCGGGTACCGGAAAGACGTACTCCTCAGCGCATGCGATCCTGCAATTGATCGACAAGGGACATCGAGTCGGCATCACCTCCAACACCCACGCGGCCGTCCATCAATTGTTGAGCGAGATCGCACTCCATGCACCGGACTACGGATACTCGAAGGACAAGCAGTTGAAGGTCGGGCTCAAGGTCAACAGCGCTGACCACGCACCGAATCTCACCGGCGATTCCATCGCCCTCAGTGCGGTGACGGACAACAGGCGAATGATCTCGAAGGCAAAGACGTTCGACATCGTCGGTGGAACGAGCTTCCTCTTCGCCAACGCCGACATGCGTGACTCGGTCACGACACTCGTCATCGACGAGGCGGGACAGCTGTCGTTCGCGGACACGCTCGCCGTTTCCATGGCCGCACAGAACGTCGTCCTCGTAGGCGACCCGCAACAGCTCAAGCAACCGACCCGCGCCGCCCACCCGGGCACGTCTGGTCTGTCGGGCCTCGAGCACATCAACCAGGGCCACGACGTCGTGCCCCGCGAGTACGGAATCTTGCTTGGCGTCACGCGGCGCATGCACCCCTCGATCACGAGCTTCATCTCCGAACAGGTCTACGAAGGAAAACTCGGATCTGCGGAAGAGTGCTTGCGACAGACGATTGGCGAGGGTGGTCTCGTGTCGGGCCACGGCCTGCGCTGGCTCCCGATCGAACACCACGGGTGCGCATCGCGCAGCACGGAGGAAGCAACCGCAATCGTCAAGATCTACGAATCGCTCCTCGGCAAATCGTTCACCGACAAGCACGGTGTCACACGCCCGATCGAGCCGAAGGACATCTTCGTCATCGCCCCATACAACGCCCAGGTTCGTGAACTTCGTCAGCGAATTCGGTTGAGCGCTGCCGTCAAGGAGATCGGTATCTCAGACGAACTCCTTCGCAGCCGAGTCGGCACGGTCGACAAGGCCCAAGGTGCAGAAGCACCCGTGGTCCTCGTGTCGTACACGAGCTCGAGCGCGGCGGACATCCCGCGCAACTTCGAGTTCCTCTACGACAAGAACAGGCTCAACGTCGCCGTGAGTCGCGCGCAAGCTCTTGCGGTCGTCGTCGCATCACCGGCGCTGTTGAGTGTGGAGTGCAAGACGATCGAACAAGTGAAGCTTGCCAACATGTTGTGCCGCTTCGCCGAGAGTGCCGAAGCGATCACCCTCTGAGGGTTCAGTAGTCGGACTCCGAGTCTCCGCCATCATCGAATCCATAGTCGGAGTCGACATCATCGATATCGTCTGAATCGATCTCATCCAGGTCGTTGCCACCGACGTTGTCGTCGATCGCAGAGTTATACAACTCGGATCCACAACTCGGGCACGTCGCGTCGGACTCACCTTCGAAGAAGATGGCAAGTGCGCCACAGAACGGGCACGGATCGCCATCCTCGATCTCGGCTGCAGGGATTCTGGACATGGTGGCCTCCTCGCCAGAAACGGTATGTCTGGGGTGTCACACGGCTTTCCTAGTCTTCGACCATGGGACTGCTCAGCGCCTACTTGGCCTATCGCTACGGGAAGCGTCGCACGGCCCGCCGCGCGGAGCACAAGGACCCATCGTTCGACGAGTTCGAGATCTGCGATTTGTGCGGATTCGAGCGCCGATTCCATGCGGATGACGACAGTGAGAGTTGCCCCGAACCATCCTCGTGACACCCCGAAGATATGGTGACCTCGACTTATCCAGACGATCCGAGGGTCCTGGCCCGTCGACGATCACCAACCGGTTCGCCCGGTGGTAACGCCAGGCGCGATAAGGAGCACGACATGCACGTCAATCAACCACCGGAATCGGCAAGACCATTCAGACTCCTTCCCAGGTATGGGATCTACCTCAGGATGCGTCACGGAGGTGCGCTCGGGTTCGATTTTCCTGACATCGACAAACTCGAACTCGCCAAGGCCTCATTCCTCTCCCTCGGCCCGACCAAACGCCAAGTGCGGAAGTTCGATCGACTCTGTGCGTCACTCGAGCGAGTCCGATGATGATCGAAATCCTCGACCCCGCCACTCTCGAGTCAGAGCTGCAGGGCTCACATTGGATCGCCAGGTTGCGACCGACCCCGACCAATCGCGGCAATTCCTCGCTTCGCAATCTCGACCTCCTGCGCGCTGCCGGAGTCCTCGTCTCGGACCGCAGCCACTTCACCGGGCTGAGGGTGCGACGAAACCTCCTCTCCGTCGAAGTCCATGACGACGGCACTGTCGTCAGACACGAAACGATACGGAGTGGAACACGAACGGTCACATACCGCCGAGATCGTGCGTTAGGAGGGTGATGGACACCGCATTTCAACTCGCAGAATCATGGCACCGTTACCAGCTCCGCAAGGGGTCGAAAGTTCCGTACATTTCCCACCTCATGGCCGTGAGTGCACTCGTGCTCGAACACGGCGGTACGCACGAACAGGCCCAAGCGGCACTCTTGCACGACATCCTCGAGGACACAGGGCTGACCTACGACGAACTCGCAGCTCGCGTCGGAAAGACGGTCGCAGACATCGTCGCCCACTGCACGCATGCGGACAGCGACGACGAGAAGACACCCGAGGCGTGGAAGTGGCGCAAGCAGCTATATCTCGATCGACTCAGGCGTGACGGGCGCAAGTCGAATGGCGAGCTCGCCGACTTCGTCCTCGTCACGCTCGCGGACAAGACCCACAACATCGAGACCACGTTGCGCGAGATCGAGCACGGCGACTACGCCGAGACGGACTACTTTGCCCGGTTCAATGCAGGACGGGATCTCCAGGAGTGGTGGTACACCTCACTCCTGCGCACCTACATCGACATCCACGCCACACATGAATTGGTCTGGCGGTTCCGCGATGCGGTCTGCAAGGTCTTCCCCAACAACCCTGAGTTCCAGGAAAACGCATACGACGAAATGTAGGAGGGTCATGACGCACGACGAGTTCCGCGAAGCAATGACGAAGGCCCTGGTCGCCGAAGGAGGCACCTTCATCGCAACCGAAGCTGACGATCCGTGGAACCGCACGGAGGTCGAATTCCCCCACTGGACCGCCTTCCTGACCACCGATGGCGACCCTGATTGGAACGACGACGAAGACTTCACGTTCGATCTCGCTGTCTACTTCCAACACATCGTCTCGCCAAACTTCGATGAGGCGAAAGCAGCGGCGTCTCGTTTAATCCCCAAGGGGTGGATTCTCGAGCCGGCCGGCGAAGGAGTGCCGGGTTGCTGGCTCGCGACAACAATCGACTTCGATCATCGCAAAGACATTCAGGGCATCATCAATGGATTCGTCGAAGGTTGCAACGTCGTGCACGAACGCATCGGCGCATGGCCGAACGTGCCGAAAATTGAGCGACTGATCTAGCCGCGTGACTTGAGCAGCTCGATGAGCTGTGGGAGCACCTTGTGCACGTCACCGACGATGCCAAGGTCGGCGACACCGAAGATCGGTGCTTCCTTGTCCTTGTTGATCGCGATGATGTTCTTGGAGCCCTTCATGCCCACCATGTGCTGTGTCGCACCGGAGATGCCGGCGGCGATGTAGACGTTCGGCTTCACGACCTTGCCGGTCTGGCCGACCTGGTAGCTGTACGGAACCCAGCCAGCATCGACGATTGCGCGCGACGCACCAGGTGCACCCTTCAGCACCTTGGCGAGATCCTCGACCAACGTGTACTTGCCGGCTTCGCCGAGACCACGACCACCAGAGACGACGATCTCTGCTTCGTCGAGCTTCGGACCAGTGCTCTCCTCGACGTGTACCGAGAGAACCTTTGCCGAACCCGTTGCGCCAGTGTCTGGCACGGATGCGCGACGACCTGTGCTGCGCCACCGCTCGCCGACTCTGCGGCGAAGCTCTTCGGGCGGAACGACACGAGGTGTGGGCCGCTGCCAGTGAAGGCGGTGGTGACGAGCAGGTTGCCACCGAAGATCGGGGTCGTGGCGACGACGCCGTCTGCGGAGTCTGCGATGTCGACGTTGTTCGTGAGCACCGTCTTGTCGAGCTTGACCGAGAGACGCGACATGACGTCACGGCCTTCGTAGTTCTGCGGGAACATGATGACGCTCGGCGAATCGCCGCCGTCGATCACAGCCTTCATCGCTGCCGAGACCGCAGGTCCAGGAAGCTTGCCGGCGAGGTCGCCAGTTGCGTAGACCTTGGTTGCGCCGTACTCGCCGAGTGCTCCTGCGACTGCGGATGCGTCACCGCCGACGAAGGCTGCGACGTTCGACGACAACGAGCGTGCCTTGGTGAGCAGCTCGAGCGTGCCGGTGGTTGGTGCGCCACCCTGGACTTGTGCGAATACCCAAACGGAGTTGATTGCCATGGTGGTTCCTCAGATCACTTTCAGGTTTTCGAGATAGGACACGATCTTGTTGAAGGCGTTGCCGTCGTCTTCGATGATTTCGCCGGCCTTGCGCGCTTCTGCTTGTGCGACGGTGACGACCTTCTGGCCTGCACCCGCCCAACCTGCTGCGGTGACACCGAGGTCACCTGCGGTGTAGGTGTCGATCGGCTTGGACTTCGCGGCCATGATGCCCTTGAAGCTCGGGTAACGCGGCTCGACGACGCCAGCGGTCACGCTGATGACTGCGGGCAGTGGGCACTCGACTTCGTCGTAACCCGATTCGGTCTGACGATCTGCCTTGAGCGTTGAACCGGTGATCTCGACCTTCTTGGCGAAGGTGACCGACGGAAGACCGAGGACTTCGGCCATCTGCTCGGGCACGGTGCCGGTGTAGCCATCCGACGATTCGGTTGCGGCGATCACGAGGTCGGCGCCACCCATCTTCTTGATTGCGGCGGCGAGCACCTTGGCGGTGGTGAGCGCATCGGAACCTGCGAGCGACGGATCGCTCACGAGCACACCCTTGGCTGCGCCCATTGCGAGTGCGGTGCGCATGCCGGAGACTTCGCCGTTCGGCGCCATCGACACGACGTTCACTTCGCCACTGCCTGCTGCTGCGACGAGCTGCAACGCCATCTCGACGCCGTAGCCGTCGGACTCATCCAAGATGAGCTTGCCGTCACGCTTGAGTGCGTTGGTCGCGCCATCGAGCGCTCCCGGTGTTGCCGGATCAGGAATTTGCTTGACGCAGACCACAATGTTCATGCCTCCATTGTTACCCCGCATGGCAGGATGCGCCCAACCCGACACCCTGAAAATCAGGCTTGTGCGCTTGTAAACTTGGGCACCTTGCGAATTCTTCTCATCGTCAATTCGTTCGCCTCCTCGGTGACCCCGAAAAACACCGTTCTGGTCCACCAGCACCTGGCACGCAACCACGACGTGCAGGTCGTCGAGACCAACGAGCGGGGTCATGCCACGCGCTTCGCCCAGGACGCGGCCGCCCGCGGGCTCGACGCCGTGGTCGCCTTCGGCGGCGACGGCACGTTGAACGAGGTCGCCACCGGTCTCGCGGGCAGCAACACCGCGCTCGCGATGCTTCCCGGCGGGTCCACCAACGTCTTCGTGCGCACCTCGGGATCTCCAATGACCCGATGGTCGCGCTCACCCAGCTCGAAGGTGCCATCGAGCGCAACGAGATCGAGCGGGTCAGCCTCGGCAAGGCGAACGGTCGTTACTTCTGCTTCCACGCAGGGATCGGTTACGACGCCGCGGTCGTCGAACAAGTCGAGCGTCGCTCGTCGTTCAAGCGCCTGATCGGACAGCCGTTGTTCGCCTACGCGGCCCTCCAGCAGTGGTTCGTCGGCTACAGCCGCAAGTTCCCGCACTTCACCATGGACGTCGACGGTCGCAAGATCCCGAACGGATTCTTCAGCGTCGTGCTGAACACGAACCCGTACACGTACGTCGGCAAGTACCCGATCCATCTGTCGAACGCGGCATCGCTCGAAAAGAAGTTGGTCGCCGTCACGTTCCGCAAGATGACCACCCCACTGATCCTGCGCACGCTGTACTCAGCGCTGCGTCGTGGAGGCCTTCGCCCATCAGGTGGCATCGACATCGCGACCGACGTCGACCGCGTGAAGTTCACGTTCCCTGCGCCGTTCCCCTACCAGCTCGACGGGGACTACTTGGGCGAGACCACGACGCTCGAGATCGAGCACTGCGAGGATGCGTTGCTCCTCGTTCGCCCGCGCGGCGAGTTCTAGTTCGCCGCGATCTTCAGCGCGACGTCCGGCACGTTCGTGCAGATGCCGTCGATTCCCCAGGAGATGAGTTCAGCCATCCGGGCTGGGTCGTCACACGTCCAGGTATTGACGGCAAGGCCGTGAGCGTGCATGGTCTCGACGGTCTCGCGGGTGAGCGTCTTCACGTAGGGATGGAGCGCCTGGTGTCCTGAGGCGACGAGGTCCTTGGCGAGCGACGCAGGGTCGTCGACGTCGACGACGAGATACGCGGTTGGGAGTTCCGGCCACAGTCGTGCGGTTTCGTCGATCGTCTCGCGGCGGAACGACGACACGAGCCACTGGTCTGGCGCACCACGTCGGCGCAGCAACTCGACGGTGTCTCGGGTGATCGACTCCGAGGCGTCGAAGTCGGGTTCGCTCGGGTCGTTCTTGATTTCCACGTTCACCCACATGCCTGCGCACGCATCGAGCGCGGCATCGAGGTCGGGATGTGTGACGGAAGATCTTTCAGCGAGTGTGCGGTGAGTGGCGAGCCGTCGTCGAGGACCGGATTGTGATGGACGACGAGTTCTCCGGAACCACATCGACGCACGTCGAGTTCGACCGCGTGGCTTCCCATCGTTCGCGCGACGGCAAATGCCATCAATGTGTTTTCGCGCTCGGCCTTTGATGCACCGCGATGAGCCATGATCTGCGGGCGTTGTGCAGTTCCGTATGGCAACCAGCGGCCAGATGTCACACCCGCAGGGTAGCGGTCGATGCGTCACGAGATTGTCAGAAAAAGTTTGTGGCAACCTCTTGCAACCGAGGAGGTCCCCGCCTATCGTGACGGCGTCTTAGCCACCATCGTCAATCGGGGGATTGTCTTGTCGATACTTGCCACCAGCCTTGCTCTTGGATCCGCCGACTACGAATGGCGCAAGCAGGCACTCTGCCGGGACACCGACCCGGAGCTCTTCTTCCCCATCGGCACGACCGGCCAGGCACTGTTGCAGATCAGCGAAGCAAAGAACGTCTGTCGCGAGTGTGGCGTGAAGAAGGAATGCCTCGACTTCGCAATCGAGACCAATCAGGACTGTGGCATCTGGGGCGGAACGTCAGAGGACGAGCGTCGCCAGATTCGTCGTCAGATGGCGGCCGAGCGCCGCGCTGCTCGCGCCACCGCCTGAGTCGCTAGGACGCGTCAACAGGGACGCGCAGATCCACGACCGTGCCACGCGTGGCACTCAAGGTCGGCATCCCGATCGACTTCGCATCTTCGTCGTTTGCCGCGCGCATCTGAATCGTTCCGGCCAACTCGGTCGTGACCAGCGTGCGCACGATGGACAGTCCAAGTCCCGTGGCCGTAGCGAAGTTGAAGTCGGGTGCGAGCACCAACCCGTCGTTGCTCACCCGAACGTAGAGCGCATCGTCGTCGTGTGAGAGCTGCACGAGCACGTGGCCGCCCTCGCTGCCCTCGGGAAATCCGTGGTCCACGGCGTTCTGCAACAACTCGAGGATGACGACAGACAGATGGTGTCGCCACGGTGGCGGGCAACCTTGCACCGTCACCCTTCACTTCGAATCGCACCGGGCGATCCTTCGACTGCAAGCCCTCTTCGACGAGG
>RFNE01000248.1 GCA_009927375.1 Actinomycetota bacterium
GTTGTACTCCGACTCTGGTTCTCCTGACCGTCGGTGATCGTGACGAACACGACGTCCTCGGTTCGAGACCGGTGGCCTTGCGGGCCTCCTGCTCGACGCGGATGCGCCCGATCAACATGCCCGTCGCATCGAGCAACGGTGTGCCGCCGCGGGGTTGGTAGACGGAACGATCGAGCTTGGTCATCTCGAGGACCGGGATGCCTGCGACCATGACGGCCGCCGGATCCTGGGAGTCGAACTGGATGACCGTGATCTTGGCGTCCGGGCCGTTGGCCTGCTGCTCTGCGACGAGCGCGTTGAACCCGCCGATCACGTCTTGCGATCGACTCCATCGATCCGGACCGGTCGATCAGGACGTAGGTGTGGTTCGTCTTTTGGACGACGTTGCCGCCCGCAGGCTGCTGGGGTTGTGGGGTGGTCATGGGGTGAGGCTCCTTTGCGCTCGGTGGTGTACTGGGTAAACGCACGCAGGTCCCAAAAGTGTGACCTGCGTGCTCTCGCCTATGCGGCGTAACGGTTTCCGATGTTGCTGATGACCCATCCGAGGTCCAACGGATTCGCCACGTGCCAGTCGTAGACCTCGTCGAAGAGCGCATCGATCGACGCCTGGTCGAGACCCGTGCTTCGACCGAACCACTGGACCGCGTCGAAGGAGTACAACATCGACGCGATCGGTCGTGCCGTGCGGATCGCCGTCAACGCCTCGGTCGGAGACATGCCGTTGACCAACAGTGCGGTGAATGCCGCCGACGGACCCCGGTTCGCGCCCATGTGACAGTGGACGACGAGCTTGCGGGTCGGGTCGGAGAGGATTTCCCGTGCGACTTCTGCGATCGCTTCGAACCATTCGTCGCTGCGTCGGTCACCCTCGTCGTCGACTCCCAACCAGTGGTACTTGAGGTGTGGTGCGTGTGTGCCGACGAACTGCTCATGCGAGTCCTCGATGCGCAGGTCGACGATGTCGGTGACGCCGGATGCGACCCAGTTCGCCAAAGTGCTGCGCGCCTCGTTCGCCTTGCCGGGAAGGTCACCCGAGACCGCAAGTGACGGGGTCGCCCAACAGAGGGTCCGCCAGATCGTGTGCGGTCGCTCCGGACGCGCGGAGGGTCGGTTCCGAAGAGGTGTGTGGGGTTGGGCGGTAGGTCATGAGTGTCCTTTCTCGACGCGGTGTTGCCTCGATCACGCACGATCCACTTGCGTGCGTGACATGGGGGTCAGCACACGACACCCACCCTCTACGATTCGGACACCCATGCAGAAGAGCCCAACCTCGATCATCCTCAGCCCGACCGACCTCGCCAACCACCTCGCCTGCCGGCATCTCTCCTGGCTCAACTACCGCGCACTCCACGGCGGGCCGAAGCCATCGAAGAACGACGACGAACTCGCCGACATCCTGCGTCAATACGGCGAACAGCACGAGCAGAAGTACCTGGATGAGCTGCGGGCGAAGGTCGCCGAACTCGGCCAGGGAGTGATCAACCTCGACGCCGAACGGAGCGACACCGATCCCTACGCCGTGGAGACGTTGCGCGATCGTGCACAGCAGACGAAGGCAGCACTCGCCGCAGGTGGCAACGTGCTGTATCAGCCGACCTTCTTCCGCGAAGACGACAACGGCATCGCGTGGGTCGGTCGCGCCGACTTCCTCGTCCCAGTCGAATCACTCACCTTCGAACCGGAGGACACGAAGCTCGCGCGTATCGCCAAGGTGAACGCGATCCTCCAGCTCTGCTCCTACGCGGAGCACCTCGGCAAGATCCAGGGCAAGGATCCCGAATACATCCACGTCGTCACCGGTTCCGTCGAGGAGGGCAAGGTCTCCGTTCGCCTCGACGAAGTGTCGGCCTACTACCGACGCATCAAGGACGACCTCGAGCGAGCCGTGCTCGACGGCTTCACCGGTCCCTCCGAGCCGATCCCCGTCGACTTCTGCACCATCTGTCGCTGGAACAAGGACTGCAATCGCACGTGGCGCGAGATGGACCACCTCTCGTTCGTCGCCGGACTCACCAATGCGCACCGTGAGACACTCGTCGAAGCAGGAGTCACCACACTCGCTGCGCTCGCCACTTCTTCCGACGACCTCGTCATCGATGACCTCGACGTCGACACCCTGCGCAAGCTGCAGGCCCAGGCGCGACTCCAGCTCGATGCTCGCACGCGTAGGGAGAACGACCCGAGTGCACTGCCGGGATACGAATACCTCTTCCCCACGCGCGAGTGGCGCGGGTTCAACCTGTTGCCCGAGCCGAATCCTGGCGACCTCTTCTACGACATCGAGGGTCACCCGTACCGCGGGGACGAGGGTCTCGAGTACCTCCACGGCTTTGCCTGGACGAACCCTGACGGCAGCAGCGACTACAAGGCGATCTGGGCCCACTCGCCCCAGGAAGAACGTGCGTCACTGATCGAGCTCGTGGAGTTCATCACGAATCGCCGCAAGCAACAGGGGTTCGAGAACATGCGCGTGTATCACTTCGGCCACTACGAGCCGACCACGCTCACCCGACTCGCGGCACGCCACGGCGCATGCGAGAC
>RFNE01000077.1 GCA_009927375.1 Actinomycetota bacterium
GCACCTTCACGCGAGATCGGCGATTCGATCGCGCCGGGTGCGTGCAGCATGTCGCCGCGCCAACCGATGAGGGCAATCGACACGATGACGATCAACGCGAAGAAGGTGAGCAGCCACGGACCGATCGAGCTTTCCGAGAAGGCGTGCACGCTGTTCAGCACACCGGAGCGCGTGAGGAACGTGCCGAGGATGGTGAGGCTGAACGTGGAGACGAGGAGCGACAGGTTCCACACACGCAACATTCCCCTGCGCTCTTGCACGAGTACCGAGTGGATGTAGGCGGTCGCGGTGATCCACGGCATGAGCGAGGCGTTTTCCACCGGGTCCCACGCCCACACGCCGCTCCACCCGAGCACCTCGTAGCTCCACCAGCTCCCGAGGATGATTCCGAACGTGAGGAAGCCGAAGGCGAACAACGTCCACCGTCGCGTGGCGAGCAGCCAGCCCTCACCGAGACGACCAGTCACGAGCGCGGCGATCGCGAACGCGAACGGCACCGTCATGCCGACGTACCCGAGGTACAGAAGCGGCGGGTGGAACATCACGAGGATGTGGTTCTGCAACAGTGGATTCGGTCCCGGCCCGTCGAGCACGCCCGGAGGTCCCTCGACGAACGGGTTTGCCGGACCGAAGGACAAGATGAAGAAGAACAACGCGACGATGAACATCACCGCGAGCGCAACCTGGGACAAGGTGTCTTCACGGTGTTTGCGCACCCAGAACGCGACGGCGCCGGTGTAGCCGGCGAGGATCACGACCCACATCAAGATCGATCCCTCGAGCGCGCTCCACACGGCGGCGAAGTTGTAGAGCGACGGCGTCGACCAGCTCCCCACCTTTTGCACGTAGGCGAGCGAGAAGTCGCGTGTGATCATCGCATGCTCCATCGCGGCGAACGCCCCCGCCGCGGCAACGACGAGGAGGACGGCGAAGCGCGGGATCAGCTTCGAGACGTTCTTGTCACCAGTGCGAGCAGCAGTGATCGAAGCGAGCGCACCGAACAACGCCGCGACGACGCCGACGAGGAGGAATCCGCGCCCGATCGGGCCGCTCAACCCGCCTGCTGCGAACACGCCTGGGCCTCCGCATCGTTCACTCGGTCGGCATTCTTTGCCATGTATTCATTCGAATGTTTGACTTCGATGCGATTCGCCTGGAAGGTGTCGCCCACCAGACGACCATGCGCGACGACGGGGATGCACTCCTGGAAGATGCCGCCCGGATCTCCGTCGTAGACCACCTTGATCGTTGCGTCGTTGAAGCTGAGACTGAATCGAGTCGATCCGTCGACCGATTCGAGAGATCCCTCGTCCACGGTCCCTTGGACGCGGATGCGCCGATCGGCTTCGCACCCTGCGCGCACGCCGACTTCGTCAGCGTTGCAGTAGTAGTCGATTGCACTCGTCAAGAACTGCGAGACGATCACACCACCGGCGACGACGACGGCGACGAGCACGACGATTGCGGTCCACGTGGTCTTGCGCTTCCGCGGCGCGAGAGGAGCGTTGTCCGCAGACGTCCTCGGGGTCAGGTCCACGGCTTGTCCTCGTCGCTCACTTCGCGCGAGAGTTGCTTGCCCGCCCGCCACGTCGTCACCGCGAGGGCGACGAGCGCGGCAAAGGTGATCACGTACGACGTTGCGATGAATCCCACGTCTTCCATGATCAGTTCACCAATCCGGTCCGCTGGGCGATGGCCACATCGAGGCGACGCGACTCCACGATGTCACGCATGGCAAGCACGCGCTGGCGGTGCATCACGAGCCAGGCGAACGTCGCAGTGAACGCGACGACACCAACGAGCAACGTGAACAGCATCAGCCCGTCCATCTTCACGTCACCGTCGGCACTGAGCACACTCGCGCGTTGGTGCAGCGATCGCCACAGCACCACGCTGAAATGCACGAGCGGAATCTCGAGCACGGCGAGCAGCGCGAGGATTGCACTGCGCTTGGCGCGCTGATGGTGCGTGCCACCGAGACCGCGCACCGCGAGATATCCGAGGTAGGTGACGAAGAGGAACGACGTCGTCGTGAGCCGCGGGTCCCACTGCCAAAACGTTCCCCACGTGAGTCGACCCCACAAGCTTCCGCTCACGAGCGTGATGCCCATGAACACCACGCCAACCTCTGCCGATGCTCCCGCCACGCGATCGAAACCGAGTGAACGACGCTTGGAGAGCAGATACGACGCTGACGCAACGGCCGTCGTGATGAACGCGAGATACGCAACCCATGCGGACGGCACGTGCACGTACATGATTCGCACCGACTCCCCCTGTGTCGCCTCAGGCGGCGTGGCGAAGAGTCCTCCGAAAAGTACCCACGCGAGCGAAACGATTGCGATCGCGCCGACGAGCCTCGTCGTCGGGGTGCCGACGCCCTTGGTCGCCTGGGTCACGGGGGAAAAAGACATGGCGCTCAATCATTCCTCAATCAGCGACGGAAAGGACAACAGACCCGCTATGGCAAACGCCACGGCAAA
>RFNE01000076.1 GCA_009927375.1 Actinomycetota bacterium
ATTCCTCGCCAACAACCTGCTGTTCAGCCTCTTCGCCTTCGTCGTCTTGCTCGGAACGGTGTTCCCGCTCGTCGTAGAGGCAGTGCAGAACAGAACGCTCGTCGTCGGTGAGCCGTTCTTCGATCGCCTGACGATTCCGATCGGTCTGGCGATGCTCACGATCATGGCGATTGCGCCCGTCCTCCCATGGCGACGCACGTCGGCCGAAATGCTCTCGAAGCGCCTGCTGTGGCCCGCGTGGATCGGTGTCGGATCGCTGGTGGTGTCCGTGCTGCTTGGCGCGACGGGAATCTGGCCCCTTGCAACCTTTGCCCTCGGTGGATTTGCGGCGGGATCTGCGTTGCGTCATCTCGCACTGTCGATCCGACGTCACGGTCCGCTCGGCCTCGTCGGTCGCTCGAATGGCGGCATGATCGTGCACCTCGGCGTGATCATGATCGCGGTGGCGCTCGCCGCATCCAACAGCTACACGCACAGCCAAGAGCTGTCGCTCGAGGTTGGCAAGACCGCGACGTTTTCCGGACACACCTTCGAACTCATCGACGTCGTCGAGGTGAAGACGGACCGCGCAACGAGTGTGAAGGCACTCGTGTCCGTGGACGGCGGAAAGCCGTATGCACCGGCGATCACGAAGTTCACCAAGATCGGAATGAACGTCGGAACGCCGAGTGTGCGCACCGGTCTTGCCCGCGACGTCTATCTCACACTCGAGCCACCGGTTCGTCAGGACTCCGGCAAAGCCACGATCAAGGTGTTCATCAAGCCACTGATCCTGTGGCTGTGGATTGCGGGTGGCGTAATGGCCCTCGGAACCCTGTTCGCGCTCATTCCGACTCGGCGACGCAGCGAGGACGAACACTCGTGAGCGGATCACGCAAGATCGCACCCCGCGTCGCCCTCGTCGCGGCGATCCTCGCCGTTGCGTTCATCGTGGTGCTCGTCGTGGCGAGCCCAGACTCTCAGACCGACGCCGAGTCACCACTCCTCGGTAATCCCGCGCCATCGGTCGTCACGACGACGATCGACGACCAGCCGTTCGATCTTGCGCGGCGCAAGGGGAGCTGGGTGGTGCTGAACTTCTTCAACTCCACCTGTGTGCCGTGTCGTGCGGAGCATCCGGAGTTGCTCGCCTTCGCCGACGCACAACAAGCGAGCGATCAGCCCGCCGAGCTGTACACCGTCGTGAACGACGACTCCGACGAGGCGGTGAAGGCGTACTTCGAGGAACACGGTGGAACGTGGCCGAAACTGCGTGACGACAACGGGGCGATCTCCGTCGCCTTCGGCGTGGCGCGCGTTCCCGAGACCTGGATCATCGACCCGAACGGTTTCGTACGTCTGCGAATCGCCGGCAAGTTGACCGAAGGTTTGCTGGATGAACAGCTCGCTCTTCTCAAGGGCCAGTCGTGACGACGTCGATCCGCAGGTTGCTGTGGGCACTCGCTGCAGTGATCGCCGTCGCGTTCCTCGTCGTCGGGTCGACGCG
>RFNE01000340.1 GCA_009927375.1 Actinomycetota bacterium
CGGTCGGTCGTATGCGCCGACGATCTCGAACCTCACGCAGGCGGGGAATGCCGAGGCTCCGTCGAACCACACCGGCCCGGTCGAGCGCCTCACCGAGACGTTGTCGCACAAGCTGACTGACATCCGTCTCAATCCGGTCTACGTGCGTCGGCAGCGCAAGCTCGAGAAGTTCTTGAAAGATCTTCCACTCATCGGACCGCAAGCTGAGCGCGGTCTGGAGGCAATCAAGGCCGGCGTGCGCGAGTTCCTCCAGCCACCTGCGTTCTTCGAAGCGCTCGGAGTTCGCTACATCGGTCCGATCGACGGGCACGACATCGAAGCAATGGAACATGCCTTTGACTCGGCGAGCCAACGGGTCGAAGAAGGCCCGATCGTGATTCACGTCATCACCCAGAAGGGTCGCGGATACCTTCCTGCAGAAGACGACGACGAAAAGCACCTTCACGACGCGCCCGTGTTCGACCCCGCAGTCGGCCCCCCGAAGGCTGGTCCGACGGGATACACGCAGGCGTTCGCCAACACGCTCATCGATCTCGCAAAGACCGACTCGCGGATCATGGCGATCACCGCAGCGATGCCAGGACCAACGGGACTGATCGCATTCGAGCAGCACTTCCCCGATCGATTCTTCGACGTCGGCATCGCCGAGCAGCATGCGGTCACCGCGGCGGCCGGCATGGCCCTTGGCGGCCTTCGTCCCGTCGTCGCGTTGTATTCGACGTTCCTCAATCGCGCCTGGGACCAAGTGGTCTACGACGTCGCACTCCACCGCCTGCCGGTGTTGTTCTGTCTCGACCGAGCGGGAATCACCGGAGACGACGGCCCAAGCCACCACGGCATCTACGACATGGCACTGCTCGCAAAGGTTCCCGGGTATGCGCGTGCTCGCACCTTCGAGCGCACAGGATCTGCGTCAGATGTTGACTGACGCAATAGGAATGTTGGACGCGGGCCCGGTCGTGATTCGTTATCCGAAGGGCACCGCACGGAACGTGGCGGATTCCGACGTCGGCAGTGGACTCAACGCTCGCAAACTCTTGGCGCCAGCGAATGCCAAGGCTTGCATCCTTGCGGTCGGAAAGATGGTCGCTGCGTCATTGGACGCTGCACACACCCTCGACTCGCGCGGCATCCCAACGACGGTGTGGGACGTGCGGTCCTGTGCTCCGCTCGATCAGGCGATGATCGACGATGCGGCACGGCACTCCGTGGTGATCACCGTCGAGGACGGCATCCGCGACGGCGGAATCGGCATGACGATGGCGGATGCAGTACATCATGCTGCAGGTGGAGAACACTCGAGCGTGCACGTGCTTGGCATTCCGACGCAGTTCATTCCACACGCAAAGCCTGACTCGATTCTCGCTCGACTCGGTTTGGATGCGAACGGAATCGCTGATCGCATCACGAGCTCGCTGAGCTGACGCCGTGGCGAAGTCAACCTCGCTGCGTTCCCTCTGGCAACTCGATCCGTCGATCGCCCACCTCAATCACGGTTCGTTCGGTGCGGTACCCCACGACGTGCAACTCGTGCAGGAATCGTTTCAGAAGCGGATGAACGCGAACCCCAATCGATGGTTCCGCTCCGAGCTTCCCGACCTGATGAGCGGCGCACGACACATCACCGCGTCGTGGCTCGGTGTCGACGCAGGCGACTTCGCCTTCGTGCCCAACGCTGGGCAAGGAGTGATCACTGCGGTCCAGTCACTCGTCAATCACGTCAACGCACAACACCAGACCGCACACATCGTCGACACGTCGCTCGGTTATGGCGGGGTCACGCGTGGTCTGCAACACATCGCCGCGCGAAGCGGAGCAACCTATAGCGACGCACTCCTCACCTACCCGGTCGATCTCGATGCCGAGGTGATCGCCTCCCGACTTCGCGAATGTATGCCGATGCTTGGCGCGCCGACGATCGTCGTCCTCGACCACATCACGTCCGAAACCGGACTCCTGCTCCCCGTGTCGGACATCATTTCAGACCTGCGCACCACTCATCCCGACACGATGTTCGTCATCGACGGGGCACATTCGGCAGGAATGTTGCAAAACCCAATTCCACACGGCTGTGACGTCTGGGTCGGCAATCTGCACAAGTGGCTGTGCGCGCCCCGACCGGCCGCTGCACTCGTCTGCCGCAATCCGCTCTTCGCACTGCGCTTTCTCCGCTCGCGCCGTCGTGGGGGTTCGAGGATGGCTTCCCAGCCTCGTTCGACTGGCAGGGCACGGCCGATTACTCCGCCTACTTGTCGGTGCCGGCTGCAATCACCTTTCAAGAACAGTGGTCGTGGAGCGTTCGCGACGACCACAACCGAAGTGTCGTCGATGGTGGCGCCGAACTCTTGCGCCGCGCCTGGAAAGTCGAGCCACACGTCGATTCATCTCGCGAAGCGCCATGGATGCGCACGGTGAAGACACCATCCAGCAGGGTGCTCACGAAGGCTGAAGTCGACGCAACGATCGAGCGCGCAGGTCGCGAACTGAAAGTCGAATGTGTGCTGGTGAGCGTCGGAGCTTCGACGTACGTGCGCTTGTCGGCACACATGTACAACGAGGTTGACGACTACAAGGCCTTGATCGACCTCAGTCGCTTGTTGCCTTAGCGGTCTCGCTCCACGCTTGGCGGAGCATCCTCATCGCCACCGAGATCAAGAGGATTGCAAACAGCGCATTCGATACCGCGTCCGACATTCGCGCGGAGACCCATGCGCCGACGACGGCCATCACCACGCCAGTAATCCCGACGACCACCGCTGCCGAAAGATCGACGTTCGAATTCGACCGATTACGCAACGTTCCCATGAGCGCGGTCGGAATGATCACCGCGAGCGACGTTCCCTTCGCAACGACTGACGGGATGCCGAACAGCACCGCCATGATCGGCACCATGATCGCGCCACCACCGATGCCAAGGAGACCCGAGAGTGCCCCGGTCGCCAAACCAACGAGCACGTAGGCAAGCGCAAGGACGAACGTGATCTCGCTCCGACCGTCACCATTAACCGTGAAGAAGAGGCGCACACCGACGACGACGAGGACGAGGGCAAAGATCAGCGCCAGATTGCGCTTGGAGATGACCGCGAGGAGTGAGGCTCCGACGAACGCACCGGCGAGTGCACCAATCGTCAGCCACAACGCGACCGGCCAGTCGACGTGGTCGTGCGCCCAATAGGTGACCAAACTGGCAACGGCGATTGGCAACACCGCAGCAAGCGACGTGCCGTGCGCGCGACGTTGCTCCATCTTCACGAAGATCATGAGCCCTGGCACGACGAGGATTCCCCCGCCGACCCCAAACACCCCCGAGAGGAACCCCGCGCCGAGCCCGACGACGAGCAGGAGAATTCGATCGCGGCTGGTCATCTGCACCTATCTATTGTGGTCGCTCAGCGGTCGCGGACCATCATCGCGACGATGTGAACCGCTTGTGCGTGCACGAGTGCGGAATCCTTGGAAAGAGATTCACCAAGCTCGACGACGAACGCCCCGCTGCCCGACAACGTCGAGCGCTGCCACGTTGCGGCTACGCCCGTGTAGGTACCGCCGGTGATTCGTTTGATCGGAATTCCAGTGAGCTGTGAATACTTCTCACGGAGTTTTCCCTCGAAGCCGGTTCCGGGCGAGATCATGTTCAAATCTTGGTGATACCAAATACCAAGCTCTGGCTTGATCTCTCGCATGAACTTCACGATTGCCTTCGTCTCGGGCTCGGAGGCTCGCTTTGGTCCAGCGAACTGCCAATACCCGGGCTTGCCCATCGGGGCCCAGGCATAGGGAAAGTTCCTGTTCAAGTCCACCTGATTCGCATTCCCTCGTCGATCGAGCGCGGTGCCGTCCGGATTCATGGTGGGGATCACCCACAACTCGACTCCCCGCGGCGCGCTCATGCGCAGGAGTTCGTCGGTGATCTGCAGACCTGCAGCCTCGTTCCCGTGGATCACACCGACGACGACGATGACGACGCCACCCTTCGCTCCCATGCGAAACGCCTCGAGGGGTCGACCTTCGACCGATGAACCGATCACGCGGCGCTCGAGCACCGGATCGTTCGAGGCCGACGCGGGTCCACCCGAGACGACGAGCGCCGCGATGCACAGCGCAGCGAGCATCAGTCGCCGCGCGACGCGCACGACTACTTCGACCAGACGAGCTTGTTCTTGACCTTCTTGCAGGTCAGCGTCACCTTGCCCGACTTCACCTTTGCACCGAGTTTCGTGCGCGAGGCGACGACGATGGCGAAGCAAAAGCGGCCACCGACGCAACGATTGCTGCACTGACTACAACCTTGAGTGCGCGCATGCGATTCCCCCTCCGAGCACGAATGAATTGGTCACATCATAGAAGACGACACTTTGACCAGGAGCAATGCGACGCTGCTTGTCGACCCACGCCACCTCGACCGTCCGATCTTCAACGATGCGAAGCGTCGCCGGATGTGGCGTACCGTGTGCGCTTGACTGCACGAGCACGTCGGGAGTCGTCGTCAATCGCTCGACGTCCGATCTGTACGCCCAGGTGACGCGCTCGACGAATTGTGAGTTGCAATACAGCTGTGACTCGTCTCCGATCACGACGCGAGCGGCATCGGTATCGACATCGACGACGTACTGCTTCGGTTGGCCACCGGGAATGCCGATGCCGCGCCGTTGACCGATCGTGACGAGTTCGATCGCCTGCACGGCACCCGCAACTTCTCCATCCTGCGTCACGACTTGTGCAGGCCTGAACGGAATGCGCTTGCCGAGAAACGTCTCACGGCCGCCCGTCTTGCTGATGAAGCACACGTCTTGGCTGTCGGGCTTCGTGGCAGTGCGCAGTCCGAGTTCGATGGCGCGCTCACGAACCTGGGCCTTCGTCAGATGTCCGACGGGAAAGAGCGTGTAGGAAAGCTCCGATTCATCGATCATGTAGACGACGTAACTCTGATCCTTGGCATCGTCCGCACCGCGATGGACGCGCAGCTGTCCTGCGTCGTCAGGCGCGAGTCGTGCGTGATGTCCCGTGGCGACGGCGTCGAATCCGAGCTGGCGCGCCCTTCGCTCAGGCGATCGAACTTGAGATGCCGATTGCATTCGATGCACGGGTTCGGCGTGAGCCCGTGCACGTGGGCATCAACGTATGGCTCGACGACGTGGGTGTCGAAGTCATCCGAGAAATTGAATACCAAGTGGTCGATTCCGAGTTGCTGGGCGACTCGGCGTGCATCATCGACGTCGCTCACCGAGCAACAGCCCGTGTCACTCTCCCCGCCCCACAGCCGCATCGTCACGCCGACCACGTCGTGGCCCTGCGCCTTCAGTTCGGCAGCGGCGACCGAGGAGTCGACGCCACCTGACATCGCAACGAGGACCTTCATCACCCCAAGGCTACGGGGCGCTTACTCACCAACGAGATCAACTGCGCAAGTGCTGGACTGCGCCAACGACAACACGGATGGCGTGGTCGACATCGGCATCCGTGGTGGTGTGGCCGAGGCTCATGCGCAACGAGCCCTTGCTCCATCGACGCTCGATCCCCATGGCGGCCAGCACGTGTGACGGTTCCATCGCACCACTTGCGCACGCAGACGCCGCAGAAGCAAAGACGTCCTTCTCGTCGAGGAGGAAGAGCAGTGACTCGTTCTCGATGTCGGCGAAGCACAGGTGGGCGATTCCCGGCACGCGCTCATCCCTCGGTACGGTCTCGAGGCAATCCCTCACTTGTGCGCGAATGTCGTCGACGAGCCGATCGCGCAACTTCGTGACACGCTCGGTTTCCTCCACTCTCGTCGCAGCCGTCTCACGCAGCGCAACCGCCGTCGCCACGATGCCAGCCACGTTGTGCGTTCCACTCCGGCGATCACGCTCCTGACCGCCGCCGAGAATCAAGGGCTCCAGCGTGATGCCGCTGCGCTGCATCATGACACCCATTCCCTTGGGACCGCCGAACTTGTGCGATGACAACGTCAGCACGTCGACGAGCGGAGAGATTTCCGAAAGATCGACCCAACATGCGGCCTGCACCGCGTCGGTGTGCAGCACCGCATCGGGTGCATGTTCCCGCACGATGCGGGCGACCTCGCGCATCGGCGTGATCGACCCAACTTCGTTGTTCACGGCCATCACCGAGACGACCGAGACCTTCTCCTTCGACGTCGTCAATGCCCGCTCGAGATCGTCAAGATCGATGGTGCCGGTGTTGGTCGTCTCGACGACGAGCCCTCCGTGGTGCTCGACGCAGTGGAGAACGGCGTGGTGTTCGGCCTTCGAGCACACCGCGATCCCGCCGTGCTTTGCAATCGCGCCGATGATCGCCGCGTTGTCACCCTCGGTTCCTCCACTCGTGAAGATCACCTCGCCGGGCTTGCAGCCGATCACGCTGGCAACATCGTCACGCGCTTCGTCGATTGCCTTTCGCGCCTCGCGGGCAAAGCGATGTGAGCCCGACGGATTCGCATACGTCACGTCCTGGAACGGCACCATTGCGTCGATCGCCGACTTGCGCATCGGTGTCGTCGCTGCATGGTCGAGGTACGTGGCCACGATCACGAGGCTAGTGGGCTTGGCTCACGGGGTGAGTCGCGCGGTGTCGAGGTAATAATGAAGCATGGAATTTTCCAATAGCGACTACGGAGACGTATTCGCTGACGTCTACGACGCGTGGTATCACGACCTCGACGACGTCGATGCGGTGGTGTCGTTCGTCTCGAGTCTCGCCAAGTCGAACCGAGTGCTCGAACTCGGAGTCGGGACCGGTCGTCTCGCAATTCCACTCGCCGACAAGGGTCTCGAAGTCGTCGGCATCGACAATTCCGCGCTCATGTTGAACGAGCTCGCGCCGAAGGTCAAGCCACACCACCGCCTGACCACGACTCGTGGACACATGGTCGCCGACATGCCCGAAGGTCCATTCGGCGTCGTCTTCCTGCCCTACAACACCCTCTTCAACTTGATGTCGGAAGAGGAACAGACGGAGTGTCTGCGTCGTGCCGCTCAGCGCCTCACTTCGGACGGAGTCGTCATCGTCGATTGCTTCATTCCATTCGAACCGAAGGCAATGAAGATGGACAAGAGCGTGATTCGCGCGAGTGATCACGATCGGGTCTTCGCCACGACCACCATCAATCCCGACACGCAAATCATCGAGGGGATGTTCGACGAGGAACGGAGTGACGGATTCGCCTGCGAGCGCTACTGGGAGGTTCGCTACGCGAATGTCCAGCAGGTCGACGAGATGGCCGCCGCGGGCGGGCTCGCACTCATCGAGCGTTGGAGTAGCTATGAACGCGCGCCACTCGATGATTCCAGTGCGCGACATATCAGCGTGTACGGCAACGCACGCTGACGAATCCCGTACTACGGTCGAGTCATGGCACGAATCACGGTCGGCATCGACCTCCCCGCTTCCCCCGAAAAGGTGTGGGACATCGTCGAACCAATCGAACGTCACGTGGATTGGATGGCCGACGCGGTCGCGATTCGGTTCGAAGGATCACAAACTCGCGGCGTCGGCACCAAATTCCTCTGTGACACCAAGGTCGGCCCGATCACCCTCACGGACAAGATGGAGATCACGGAATGGACGCCACGTCAGGCGATGGGTGTGCGCCACGTCGGTGTCGTGACCGGAACCGGCACGTTCACGCTCGCACCTCTCGATGGTGGTCGCGGCACGCGATTTGAGTGGTCCGAAGACTTGCGCTTCCCGTGGTGGCTCGGTGGTCGGCTCGGCGAGGTGATCGGCGGCAAGCTCGTAATGGGAGCGATCTGGCGACGCAACCTGAAGCAGCTGAAGAAGATCGTGGAGCGCGCGAACTAGAGCGCCCGCAAGATTGCGGTTGCCGCTGCAGCCGCAACGATCGTCACCACGAGTGACCGTTTCTTCCACACGCACAGCAATGCGACGGCAAGCCCGAGCGCGCGCTCATCGACGACGAGCGACTGCTGAGTCGAAAACGTGTCTTTCACGACGAGTGCTGCGAGCAACGCGGCCGGAATGAGCAGCAGACATCGTTCGAGCGCGCGTGGCAACTTTCGCGAGCCGATGACGACGAAACCAAGAACCTTGAATGCGTACGCACCGAGCGATAGCCACACAACGACCCACCACGACATCGTCAGATCCCCTCCTCGTCGGGGCGAACGCCGATGATGATCGCGAGACCCGATGCCAGGATCGGCAGACCGACGGGCACGAACGGAATGAGCGCAAGACAGATTGCTGCGCCGAGCACGGCGGCCTGTCGACCTCTCTTACGCCGAAGGTGCGGTGCGAGCATCGCCACGAACGCCGCGGAGAACGCGACGTCGAGACCGAACGCCTGCGGATCGATGGCGCTTCCGAGCAGGGCACCGAGCAGCGTGCCCAGGTTCCACATCGAAAACAGTGGGATTGCCGTCCACCAGAACGCAAAGTGTCGAAGCTTCATGTCGTTCTGCGCAGTCGCCATCGCCGTCGTCTCGTCGATCACGAACTGTGCAGTCACGAGGCGCTTGCCGAGTGAACCCGCGAAGCTCGGAGCGAGCGCGAGACCGTAGATCGCGTTCCGTGCCGCCAACATGAGTGCTCCGCCGACAGCAGCTGATGCGGAACCGCCGGTTGCGATGACCCCGACCGCAGAGAGCTGGGATGCACCGGTAAAGGTGAAGATCGAAAGTGCACACGTCTGCAACACCGACGCCCCCGCACTCACGGCGAGTACGCCATATGCGATGGCAAAGATGCCGACGGCGGTGCTGAGTGTCAGGCCTGCACTGAGGACGCTGCGTTGTTCAGGGGTGTAACGCGACAAGTGCTATGCACCGATGCCCTTGAGCATCTCGTCTGCGGCACTCCACGGGTCGGTGCGATGTGCCAGAACCTCTGACTGCAACTCGTCCCAACGAGTTCCGGTGCACACCTGACGAGCCTTGTCCTCAAGGCGACGCTCGATGATCTCGCGCAGTTCTTCGCGCAATCGAACGCTTCGCCGTCTCGTCAATTCCCCACTCGTCTGGGC
>RFNE01000205.1 GCA_009927375.1 Actinomycetota bacterium
GGAACGAGCTGGGTGAAGAACATCGCGGTCACTTCCTCCACCGGATCGACCCAGAATGCGGTCGAGGCCATGCCTCCCCAGCTGTAGGTTCCGTTCGGACACGCCACTTTGGTCTTCGCCTGGTCGACGACGACGGCGAAGCCAAGACCGAATCCGAGACCGTTGTAGAAATTTCGTCGCCGAGCGGTCGACCCCAACTCGAGATGTCGGTGTTGTTCGGCAGATGATTCATCGTCATCAGGTCGAGTGTCGTCGGCGAAATGATGCGTGCGCCGTCGAGTTCACCACCGTTTTCCAACATCTGCAGGAACCGCCAGTAGTCGTATGCAGTCGACACGAGCCCACCTCCACCTGAGAAATACGTGGGCTTGCGTAGCGCGTTCTGCTCGATCGTGGTTCCACGTCGGGCCTTTTGCGTCGTCGTGTCGGCGAGGTACAGCGCAGCCATGCGATCGTGCTTTGACTCCGGAGCCCAGAACGCCGTGTCGTGCATGCCGAGCGGAGCAAAGATGCGCTCCTCGAAGAATCGATCGAGCGTCATACCCGACACCACCTCGACCACGCGGCCGAGGATGTCGGTTGCCACCGAGTAGTTCCACGACGTGCCGGGATGGAACACGAGAGGGAGCGCCGCGTAGCGATCACAGATCTGCTCCAAGTTGTCGGTCTGCGGAATTCCGTAGTCGAATCCTGCGCGGCGATACATGTCGTCGATCGCGTCGTAATAGTTGAATCCGTACGTGAGGCCCGCAGTGTGCGTGAGCAGGTGCCACACGCGCATTTGTTCGCGCTGCGGCTCGGTGACCGGGGCGAGCGAGGAGCCGCCGCGGAAGACCTCGGTCTTGCCAAACGAGGGAATGAACTCGCGGACCTCGTCGGTGAGCTGGAGCTTTCCCTCTTCCACGAGCATCATGCACGCAATCGACGTGATCGGCTTGGTCATCGAATAGATGCGATACATCGTGTCGGCCGTGATCGGGAGCTTGTCCTCGACGTTGCGCATGCCGTAGTGGCTCACGTGCGCGAGTTGTCCGTATCGCGCAACCGCCACGCTGTAGCCGGGCAGTCTGCCGTCGTCGACGTAGGTACGGAAGTGATCATCGATGCGGGCGAGTCGCTCGCTCGACATCCCCACTTCTTCTGGACGAATCGTTGCCGTGATCTGTGCCATCGTCATCTCCCCTCGACGCCTGTGGGCAAGGCTACGCCCACGACCATCGGCTATCGAAAGCGGGATTCGAGCCAGCCACGCAGCCGAGGACCGACGTCTTCGCGCTTCAAGGTGAGCTCGATGACGGCCTCCAGCCAACCGAATGGCGTCCCGGTGTCGTGGCGTTCGATGTCACTCACGATTCCCGTCAGCTGGCCCTCGAGTGCACGAGCGAGCAGTGCATCAGTCAGTTGGATCTCACCACTCGGTGCAGGCGCGAGTGCGTCCAGCACGTCGAACATGCCCGCATCCAAGACGTAGCGTCCGATGATGATGATGTCGCTCGGCGCATCTTCCATTCGTGGCTTTTCCACGACTCCGGTCACCTGCACGATGCCGCGAGCGTCAGGTGCGGCGGTCGTCGTCACGCATCCATAACTCGAGACCTCTTCGCGCGGCACGCGCTTCAATCCGACGACACTTGATCGAGTCGCCTCATACTGATCCGCGAGTTGTGTAAGCAACGACGAGTCGCCCATGATCTCGTCGGGAAGCAACACTGCGAACGCTTCACCCCCGACGGCGCCTCGCGCGCACGCGATCGCGTGTCCGAGCCCACGGGGTTGGTCCTGATAGACGACCGATGTCGTGACCGAAGTGCCGATGCGATTCAGTCGCTCCGCAAGCTCCTCGCGACCGCTCGCAGCCACTCTGCGCACGACGTCCGCCGACGGCACGAGATACTGCTCGAGTCCCGACTTGGCGACGTTGGACACGATCACGAGATGCTCGATGCCCGCCCCGATCGCCTCGTCCATCACGTACTGCAACGCGGGCGTGTCGAAGATCGGCATCAGTTCCTTGGGAACCGACTTCGTGGCTGGAAGGAACCGCGTCCCGAGCCCGGCGGCCGGGATCACAGCAGTGCGTATCGCCACGAATGCATCCTAGAATTTCTCCCACCATGCCGACGTACGTCTACAAATTCCTCGAAACTGGGGAAACCATCGAGGTGCAACAGGCATTCACCGACGAGCCCTTGACCGAACTCGTCCACCCAGTCGACGGAACGAAGAAAGCCGTCAAGAAGGTGTTCACCCCCGTTGGAGTGTCCTTCAAGGGCGGTGGCTTCTACAAGACCGACAGCCGAGGCTCGTCGAGTTCGTCTTCAACGTCGAGCTCGACCACGAGCACGACTCCGGCCGCGAGCACGTCGAGTGAGTCGACGACCGCCGCCCCCGCCGCCACCACGACCCCCGCCACCTGATCCCTCCCGCACACACATCGAAGTGTGCACTTCCTGCCACCGCGCGTCACCAAGGCCGTTTCTCGCGCCTCGTCGGGCATCTCTTCGACGTTGAATGCAGTCGCGCGCTCGCCACGACTCCAGATCCTCGTCCTCGGCTGCGGAGTCACGCTGCTCGCAACCGCACTCCTGGCTGATCACCATCGAGTCGAGGCAGAAATCGACGCACTTGGAGACCAGGTCGAGATCTTCGTCGTGACGAGCGAACTCGACGCAGGAGATTCACTCGATCCAACCAACGTGATGCAGACGTTCATTCCACGACGATTCGGTATTGCAACGGCAGTCGACGGGATCACGGGTCTCGTCGCCACGCACCCGCTCGTTCCAGGCGACGTCCTCACCACCTCGAACACGAGTCATGGTGACGAGACGATCATCCCGAACGGATGGCGAGGACTGACGATTGATGCTGGACCCCTTGCCGAACGCTCGCCTGGCGCAATCGTCGACGTGATGGCCAACGGTACGTTCCTCGTCGAGGGTGCCCTCGTCGTCGACGTCGTCAACGATGCACACTCCGTCTTGATCGCCGTCCCTCAGGATCGCGTTGTCGTCGTCGCGGATGCAGCTTCGGTCGGACTCGCTGTCCTCGCTATCGCGAACTAGCGAAACGACGTTGCAAGGAGCAGGAGCACGCCAACACCGACCGCGACTCGATAGATGACGAAGCCGGTGAAGCGACGCGTCCGCAGGACGCGGATCATCGACCACATCGCGAACCATCCGGAGACTCCGGAGGCGATCACTCCAACGACGAGCGCCGAACCGAGACCTTCGGGAACTCCATCCTTCACGAGCGAGCCGAGCTGGAGCACGACCGCGGCGGCGATGACGGGAATGCTCATCAAGAAGCTGATGCGAGCAGCGGCGTCCCTGCTGAAGCCGACGACGCGCGCCATCGAAATCGTGATTCCTGAACGCGACGTCCCAGGGTTGAGCGCGAGCACCTGGGCACAGCCTGTCAGCACGGCATCGCGCAGTCGATAGTCCTCGACCGTGCGCTCACCTGCTCGTCGGTCGGCCCACCACAGCACGCCACCGAACACGATGAGCGACACCGCGATCGAACCTGCACCACCGAGCGACTCGGTGATCCAGTCCTGTGCGACCAGACCAACGAGACCGGCAGGGATCGCCGAGGCAACGAACAACCACGCCGCTTTGCCCGTCGTCGATGCGTGTTTCGGGTGACGAAGTGCGCTCAAACCGCCAGAAACATACTTTGCGAGATCTCGGCGCACGTAGAACACCACGGCGACGAGGGTGCCGAGGTGCAACGCGGTGTCGAAAGCCTTGGCTACGGACTCGTCTGCGATGTCCTTCCACCCGAACAGCCACGGGACGAGCTCCAGGTGTCCACTCGAAGAGATTGGAAGGAACTCCGTCAAACCCTGGACGATTCCCAGGACGAGGGCATGCAGGATGGGCACCGTTACCTCGGTTACTGACCGCTCATCGTCACGTCACGAATGACGAGCGAGAGTCCCGCTGCTCGTGACGGCAACCAGTCGACGTCGCCGCCGATCGCGACGATGTCGAGCAGCATCTTCTGCAACGTGCTTGCGATCGTGAACTCTCGCACCGGTTCGCCGAGCGCTCCATTGCGAATCAACATCCCCGACGCTCCAGTGGAGAAGTCTCCGGAGATCGGATTGACGCCGCTGTGCAGGCCCGACACCATCTGGATGAGCACACCATCGTCGACGTCGGCGATCAACTCTGTCTGGGTCTTCGTTCCCGGAACGAGCTGCATCGCCAGACAGCCGACTCCCGGCGTCGAAGCGAAGCCACCGCGAGTCGCATTCCCCGTACTCGACGTCGACATTCGACGCGCGCTGTAGGACGACTGCACGAACTTCTTCAGCACCCCACCCTCGATCAAGACGTTGCGACGCGCTGCGAGCCCCTCTCCGTCGATATCGGTTGCGGTGTATGCGAGCGGATTGGTCGGGTCGTCGACGAGCGTGATGCGTGGATCGGCAACGGTGTCACCGAGTCTGTCGGCGAACAAACTGCGACCCTTGGCGACGTTCTCACCGTTGAGGGTGCTCGAGAGCACCCCGAGGAACTGCGAAGTGACGAACGGATCGAGCACGACCGTGGTGCGCTTGCTCGGTGGCTTCGATGCTCCGAGCAGTCGCGTCGCGCGCTCCGCGGCCTCGCGTGCGGCACGCGTCAGATCGAACTCCTTCGGCGAATCACCGACCGAGTAACCGAAACCGGTCTGGGTCTCTTCCGCGTCGTCGGCAAGCGTCGACACCGAGACGTAACAGGAGTTTCCACGACCACTTTCGCGAATTCCGGTCGTCGTGGACACCGCGACCTCGCCCCAGCCATCGTCGTAATTCGATTCCTCGACACGCACTCGCGAGTCCATCCCAAGGGTCAGCCTCTCGAGTTCCTTGGTGAGCACGATCTTGTCGGGTGTCGGATAGTTGGCGAGTTCTTCGTCCCAGAACTTCTGCGGAATCTGTTCCACACCGTCGGGCGTGGCCAGTCCTGCGAACTCATCAGGCGTTCCGAATGCAACGTTGTCGCGCGCATCGGCGAGCACCTCGGCGATCGCCGACGGATCGAGCGTTCCGGCGTAGGCGAAACCCGTTCGACCATCGCGGATCACGCGGATGCCGACACCTTCGCTCTGGGCCGAGACGAAGTGTTCGACCTCTCCTTCGTAGACGCGAATCGCGGTCTCGCCCCCACGACTGACGTATGCCTCGATTTGTTCGCCTGGCTTGGCGGCCGCGACGACTCTGTCGGCTATTTCCTGAAGTTCTGGAACGCCGATCGTCATGCGGCGGTTCCACCGATCGTCATCGACTTCACGCGCAGCGTCGGGCAACCATCGCCGACTGGCACGCCTTGGCCGTCCTTGCCACACGTGCCCGGACCACCCATCGCGAAGTCGTTGCCGAGCAGATCGATGTCCTTCAACACCTGCGGACCATTGCCAATCAGGTTGCCCTCGCGCAGTGGCTCGGTGATCTCACCGTTCTCGATGAGATACGCCTCGACCATGCCGAACACGAAATCGCCGCTTGCCGTGTCGACCTGTCCACCGCCGAGCTTGGCGACGTAGACGCCTCGCTCGGTCGCGCGAATGATGTCCTCGGGGTCTTCCTTCCCTGCGGTAACGAACGTGTTCGTCATGCGCACCATCGGGAGATCGGCGTAACTCTGGCGACGACCGTTACCGCTCTGTCGTCGACCCTCGCGCCGTGCTCGGATGTAGTCCCACATGTAGTCGGTGAGCACACCGTTTTCGATCAGCGTGTTCGACTGCGTTGGATGCCCTTCATCGTCGATGCCGATCGCTCCCCACTCACCCGTCATCGTGCCGTCGTCGACCACCGTCACGAGCGGCGAAGCGACGAGTTGTCCAACCTTGTCGCGGTACACGCTTGCGCCCTTGCCGACGAGATCGGCTTCGAGCCCGTGACCGCACGCTTCGTGAAACAACACTCCACCAGATCCCTGCTTGATGACGACAGGCATCGCGCTCGATGGGGCGGGGCGGCCTTCAACTTCGTGAGCGCCTGGCGCGCGGCGGCCATCGCAAGTTCTTCGACGTCGTTTTCGTCGAAGACTTCGAAACCGATCGTGTGTCCAAGCGACTGGTAACCGGTCTGCATTCCGGCGTCACCGTTGGCAATCGCGCTGATGCGGAACAGCGTGCGCACCTGCGTGTCCGCACTGAACACGCCTTCCGAGTTCGCCACCAGGATCCGCTTGATGGAGTCTCCGTAACCAGCCGAGACCTGCACGATTGCGGAGTCGAGCGAGCGCGCGGCATCGTTCGCGCGCATCAGCAATTCGACTTTCGTCGCCTTGGCGACGGTGTCGGGCGACGTTCGCACCGTGTTCACCGGGTGACGCAACAGCGGCTGAAGCGCGATCTTGTGCACGCCACCATCCCCCTGACGCGCTGCTTGCGCCGCAGCTTCTGCCGCCGCGAGGAGACCCCGCTCGCTGAGATCTGAGGTGTGTGCGAATCCGGTCGTCTCGCCCGCAATCACTCGAATTCCCGCACCACGATCACGACCGCTGTTGACCTGCTCGACCTTGTTGTCGTCGAGACCTGCCGAGGTGGAACGCTTGTCCTCGACGAAGATCTCCGCGAACTCCGCCCCCGTGCTGCGCCCCTTGGCGAGCACGCGCGCGACGACTTCTGGATCGACGAGGGGGGATTCAGTCACGGACATGCGTCTCAGCCTACTGAGGCGGTATCGGGCGGCTCAGTCGAGCGCAGGTTCGCCAATACGATGAATGACGTGCAAAATGCGGCGTCCACATCGACGGTGGTCGTCCCTCGCCACCATCGCACCTTGTGGTGGAAAGAAGTGCTCATCATCGGCACCTTCTACGCGATCTACACCCTGATCCGTAACCAGTTCGGCTCCGCGCTCGTCAGGGGCGTCGAGATTCCACTGCACGCATTCACGAATGCCGTGCGGGTGATCCGCATCGAGCGTGCGCTCGGCCTCTATCACGAAGAGACCATCCAGGATTGGTTCCTTCCACACACGTGGTTCATCAAGACGATGAACACGTACTACGGAACGGCACACTTCTTCGTCACGCTCGGCATCTTCCTCGTGCTGTTCAAGAAACGGCCCGATGTGTTCGGCCAGTGGCGCAACACGTTGGCCGCGATGACGGGACTCGCACTCATCGGCTTCGTCCTCTTCCCGCTCATGCCTCCCCGACTCCTCGACGAACCATGCCCCGACGTGGGCCACGGTGGTGCATGCATCGAGCACGAACTTCGCAATTACAACGGCGCAGAGAACTTCGGTTTCGTCGACACGATCGCCGAGTTCGGTGGACCGTGGGCGTTCGACCAAGGTCCTGGCGCGACGTTGTCGAATCAATACGCGGCGATGCCATCTCTCCACATCGGATGGTCGACATGGTGCGTGTTCGCGATGTGGCCACTCGCGAAGCGACGGTGGATTAGAACCGTGCTCTTTTTGTATCCAGCGACGACGCTGTTGTGCATCGTCGTCACCGGCAACCACTTCTGGCTCGATGGTCTCGGAGGCCTCGTCGTGTTCGCAGTTGGCTTCGTGATCGGCACATGGCTCCATCGTTGGAATCACCGCCGACTTGATGCGAGGATGGCTTCTCACCCCGCGCTGTAGCGCAGGTAGCGTGGTGAGCCATGGCGCTCGCCGACATCACACAGCCCAGCGACCTCCGCGGTCTGTCGAGTGCCCAGTTGACTGAACTGGCCGAAGAAATTCGTCGATTCGTGGTCGATGCGGTCGCCGAGACGGGCGGTCACCTCGGGTCGAACCTCGGCGCGGTCGAGCTGACGCTTGCCCTGCATCGAGTGTTTGAGTCCCCGAAGGACGCGATCCTGTGGGACACCGGGCACCAGGCCTACATCCACAAGATCGTCACGGGCCGCCAGGCGGGATTCAGCAAGTTGCGTCAAGCAGGCGGCATCTCCGGCTATCCGAGCCGCGAAGAGAGCAAGCACGACTTCATCGAGAACAGCCATGCCTCCACCGTCCTGAGCTATGCCTACGGCCTCGCAGTCGCGCGCGATTCGGGCCAACGCAAAGACTTGCGCAACATCGTCGCCGTCATCGGCGACGGATCGATGACCGGCGGCATGGCATACGAGGCGTTGAACAACCTCGG
>RFNE01000322.1 GCA_009927375.1 Actinomycetota bacterium
CGAGGAGACCGGGTTGCCTGGAAGCCCGAAGATCGGGACAGCTCCACCGTTGGCGGTCTTCCACAGTCCGAAGGCGAAGGGTTTCGCGGGCTTGATCGCGAGTTGCATCCAGCGCATCTCGGCGTGACGCGAGAGCACGGCCTTGACGACGTCGAAGTCGCCCATGCTCACACCCCGCTCGTGACGATCGCATCGCAGTTCTCCACCGCGCGCGTGAGCACCTCGACGAGCGTGTCCTCGTCGTCGCGCACGACTCCGAGATTGTTCACTTCGCATCCCGTGTCGCGGATCATCCGCTCGAGCATCGTCAGGTTGCTCTCGCGAATCTGACCGGGCTTGAGTGGGGAACCATCGATGATGAGTTCGTCGCCGGTGGACAACAACGCCACTCGCGCACGGGCGATCGACTTCACGCGTCGCGCGTTGATGCTCGCCAGCACGCCGATGCCAGCCGCGTTCAACACCTGTCCCGCACGGAACACCGTCGAGCCAGCGACGACGTCGCTCCCCTCGTCGCGAATCGCTCCGCCTGGCGATGCCGCTTTCGTCAACTCGACGTGGTCTGCATCGACCATCGTCGAGTCCTCCACCATCACGACGGCATCCACTCCCGATGGAATGACCGCGCCGGTCATGATGCGCACTGCCTCGCCTGGACCAATCGAGATTCCGGAGCTGCCCCGGCAGCGAGCGTTCCGACGACGCGCAGTCGAACAGGGACAACCGAACGTCCGCGCTGCGCACGCCGAAGCCGTCTACTGCGGAGTTGGCGAACGGCGGCACGTTTTCAGAAGCAACGACGTCTTGGGCGAGCACGCGACCGGCCATGTCGGGCGCATCTGATTCGACGACCGGCAACACCCGACAGGCGTCCAACACCAGTGCACGTGCTTCGTCGATGGGGATCATCTCAACAGACGGTACTGCCACCTGTGAGACTTGGAGATGTCCGCCTACGCATCGTTACCCGCGAGCGGACACCACGCATCGTGGACGACGTGGGAATCCGAACACGCTGCCCACGTCGATCTCACCTGGGAGAACGAGGGCTGGACGGCGAACTGTCAGCTTGAACTGGAGCGCGCACAAGTCGTGATCCGGTTGTCGGCGTCGTGGATGGTGCAGCAGTTCATCGTGTTTCGCGACCTCGACGAACCCGACCTGTGGCTCGCCACCGACGGCCACGGACGCTGGGGCGAGATGAACGGCGCACATCGCACGGAACTCGACGGCTGCGTGGACGTCGACATTCCTGGCATCCCGTTCACGAACGTGATTCCGATCAGACGACTGCCGCTG
>RFNE01000318.1 GCA_009927375.1 Actinomycetota bacterium
CCACGAGACTCCATCGACCAGCACCAGCTGGTGGTCCGACGCGCGACACGGTGCCGGCACGTGAACGCATCAGGCGGGCGCCCGAGCGTCGGCCCATCCGTGTGTACGTCGGACTGCTTCGCGATTCGTTTCGCTGCGAGGGCTTGGAAGACAGGAGTGCACGAAGGGGCGCAAGCGAATCGTTCGTCACTTCCCCCGCCCACACCAGATCCCACAGCGCCGTCAACAACTCGGTATCCGTGGCCTGTGGCGCGGCCTCGCGCAATTGGGTGAAGAATCGTGCACCACGTTCGGCGAGCATCTGGCGAATCGCGTCATGGATCTCACCCGTCGGTCGCTCGAGTTCCTCCACCGAGGCCCGCAGCAACGGCAGCTGGTCGGCGAAGTAGAGACGGACGCGTCCGTCGGTGGAGCCGATCGCACCCGAGCCGACCCACACCACTTCTCCACTTGTGCACAGGGCGTCCAAGTCGACGGACTGATAGCCGCGCACACGTGCGCGCAACACGTCGGTCTCGAGACTCGAGGCGACGACTGCACATCCCTGCATCACCGAGATCGCCTCGACGAGTGCGTGTTGGCCGCGCTGAGTCGGCGGAACGCCCTGCCACGAGGCAAGGAATCGTGCGTACGCACGCTGCTCGACCGGTTCGATCTCCTTGCGCAGGAGCGCAAGTGAGCGGCGACGAAGCTGCGCAACACCTCGACGTCGCACCACTCACGCTCGATGCCTCGAGGGCGGAACTCGCCGTCCACGATGCGGCCAGAGGTCGCGAGTCGATCGAGCACACCCGTCGCGCGTTCGAGTCCGATCTGGTAACGCTCGACGAGCTGCGCACGACGAACGGTCCATGTGTGCGTGCGTATCGACCGACGAGATCATCCAGTGGATGATCGACGGGGTCCGTGAACGCACTCGGTAGGCCGAGTGGAAGCGCGCATCCGAGCGCATCGCGATAGCGAGCCGCGTCCTCGGCGGCGACGAAACGCTCCTCCCCACCGATCTGTACGACGATCGCGCGCATGTCGGTCACCAAGTTTTCGACCATCGCTTTGGCGTCGCCGACGCTGCGCAACTCGATCTCTTCGAGCGTGAGATCCCCGAGTCGACGAAGGACGTCGTGCACTTCGTCTGGACTCTTCGCCTGCCGCGACTCGACGAGACACTGCAGTTCGCACTCGACATCGATCAACACTTGCGGGTCGAGCAACTCGCGCAGTTCTTGTGTGCCGAGCAAGTCGTTCAACAAGTCACGATCGAGCGACAGCGCCGCGGCCCGCCGCTCGGCAAGTGGCGCGTCGCCTTCGTACATGTATGTGGCGATCCAGTTGAACAACAAACTCTGGGCGAATGGTGACGGCTTTGGTGTATCCACGGTGACGAGTGCGATCGCGCGACTGTGCAGTTGGGTGAGCACCTCGGCGAGCGCAGGCACGTCGAAGACGTCTTGGATGCACTCGCGGCTGGTCTCAAGCAAGATCGGAAACGTCGGATACTTGGCGGCGACGGCAAGCAGATCTGCCGCACGCTGACGCTGTTGCCACAGCGGGGTGCGCTGGCCAGGTCTGCGGCGCGGTAGCAGGAGCGCGCGAGCCGCACACTCACGGAACCGTGCGGCAAAGAGCGACGTCTGCGGCAGGGTCGCGACGACGACGTCGTGCACTTCGGTCGGATCGAGCGCGATGTCGTCGACGGACAACTCCTCCATCGCCTCCGGCAAGCGGATCACGATTCCGTCGTCGCTCCACATCGTGTCGACCGGCACCTCGAAGCGAGTGCTGAGTCGATGCTGGATCGCCATCGCCCACGGCGCATGGACCGGTGTGCCGAAGGACTGTGGATGCACACGCGCCAGTCACCGAGATCGTCGCGGAATCGCTCGACGACGATCGTGCGATCGCTCGGCACCGAACCCGTGGCTTCCGCCTGTTCGGCGAGATACTGCACGACGTTGCGCGCGGCAAGGTCATCGAGACCATGACGGCCGACGAGTTCGTCGTACGCGCTTGCTCCATCCCGTTCGCGGATGGTGCGAATGAACTCTCCGAATGCGCGACCGAGTTCGAGCGGCCTGCCGGGGCCATCTCCGTGCCAGAACGGCATCTTGCCCTGTTGGCCCGGTGCGGGGCTCACCGTCACACGGTCGAAGGTGATGTCCTCGATCCGCCACGTGCTCGCACCGAGAATGAACGTCTCGCCTGGTCGCGTCTCGTACACCATCTCTTCGTCGAGTTCGCCGACGCGTGTGCCGTCGGGCAAGAACACGCCGAACAGTCCACGATCGGGGATCGTTCCGCCGTTCGTCACCGCAAGTCGTTGCGCACCTTCGCGTGCCCGCAGCGTGTCCTCGATGCGGTCCCACACGAGGCGCGGCTTCAGTTCGGCGAACTCTTGGCTCGGGTAGCGACCGCTCAGGAGATCGAGCACGTTGGTGAGCACGTCGTCGGAGAGGTCGGCGAAGTTCGCACAACGACGAAGCAGTGTGGCGAGCGCACCGCGAGTGATCTGCGGATTCATCGCCACGTGGGCGACGATCTGTTGGGCGAGCACGTCGAGCGGGTTGCGCAGGAATCGAGTCGACTCGATCTCCCCCGTCATCATGCGCTTGGACACGATTGCGGCCTCCAGCAAGTCATGGCGATGCTTCGGGAACATCTTGCCGATGCTCGGCTGGCCAACCTGGTGTCCCGCACGACCGACACGCTGCATTCCGCGGCTCACCGCACCCGGAGACTCGACCTGGACCACGAGGTCGACGGCCCCCATGTCGATGCCGAGCTCCAAACTGCTCGTGGCGACGAGCGCGCGGAGTTCCCCGCGCTTCAGTTGGTCCTCGATGATCACGCGTTGTTCGCGAGCGAGCGATCCGTGATGAGCCTTGACCAACTCGTGCACACCACTTCCGCCCACGCCTCGTTCGACGGCAAGCTCGTTGATGTTGGCGGCCAGTCGCTCAGCCTGGCGACGCGCATTGCAGAAGATGATGGTGCTCTTGTGTTCGAGGACGAGATCCAAGATCTTGGGATACACACTTGGCCAGATGCTCGAACGCCGCTCGGTGAGCGCAGCAGTCGCAGGACCGCTGCGCAATTCCGTCGTCGGTTTGCCGAGATCCCCCATGTCCTCGACCGCGACGATCACCTGCACGTCGAGCTCCTTGCGCACGCCCGCGTTGACGATCTGCACCTTGCGCGCCATTCCGTCGCGTGATCCTCCGAGGAATCGCGCGACTTCCTCGAGCGGTCGCTGCGTCGCAGACAGCCCGATGCGTTGGAACGGCTTGGTGGTGATCTCCTCGAGTCGTTCGAGCGAGACCATCAGGTGCGCGCCTCGCTTGGTCGGTGCGAGCGCATGGATCTCGTCGATGATCACCGTGTCGACGTTGGCGAGTGTCTCACGCGCAGCAGACGTGAGCATCAAGAAGAGGGACTCCGGCGTCGTGATCAAGATGTCGGGCGGATTGCGCACGAGCTGCTTGCGTTCCTTGCTCGACGTGTCGCCGGTGCGGATGCCGACGGTGGGCTCGACGAACATCTCCCCCAATCGCTCGGCGGCGTGCTGGATGCCGACGATCGGTGCGCGCAGGTTCTTCTCCACGTCGAAGGCGAGCGCGCGCAGCGGCGAGATGTACAGCACGCGCGTGCGCTGGATGTTCGGTGGTAGTGGATCACTGACGAGATGATCGATGCACGAAAGGAATGCCGTCAGCGTCTTGCCACTTCCCGTCGGCGCACAGATCAACGTGTGTTCGCCGTTGCGGATGTGTGGCCAACCCTCGATCTGCGGTGTCGTCGGTTGTGGAAATGACGACGCGAACCACGCGCTCACGCTCTTGGAGAATCCCTCCAGAACCTGGTGGTCGGCCATGGCCGAAGGGTAGTCAATAGGTATCCTTCAGTGCATGGCCACGCCCGGCGAACATCACCCGGCGTTCGAGGAATATTGCGAGTGCATCTTCGAACTGCGCGAGGACAACGTGGAGATCATCCAGGCCCGTCTCGTCGAGCGCCTCGGGGTTTCCCGGCCGTCGGTGTCAGAGATGATCAAGCGCATGGAATCCGAGGGCCTCGTGAGCATCCGCGGGCAGAAGATCGCCCTCACCCACAAGGGTGACCAACTCGCCGAGCGCGTCGTGCGCCGCCACCGCATCGCCGAGCGCTTCCTCACCGACGTCCTGAAGCTGTCCTGGTCCCAGGCCCACCATGAGGCCTGCAAGTGGGAGCACGTGATCAGCGCGGACGTAGAGCGCGCCCTCAACACCCTCCTCGGTAGCCCGACCACCTGTCCGCATGGCAACCCGATCCCCGGCTCGCAGCATCGCGACGAACGAGTCGCCGCGCTCGAGACCGTGCACGTCGGGGACACCTTCACCGTGTCGCGAATCCCCGAGGAACTCGAGGTCGCTCCTGGGATGCTCGACTTGCTCGAGTCCTCGAAGTTCTACCCAGGTGCAGTCGGCACCGTCGTCTCTGGCGAAATGGACGGTTCCCGCACCGTGCGCATCGATGACCGCGACCTCACGCTCGACGGCTTCGCCACGTCGCGCATCATGATCCAGGTCTGATGCGTCGCGTCCTCGGCATCGCGTGCTGCGCGCTCACCCTCGCAGGATGTGCAACCACGATCGTCGACACCTCTCCCACGACCACCGTGACTGCGACCACGACGACGATTCCGAGCGGATCGACGACTGATCTGTTGACCGAATTGCAGGACCGACTCGAGCAACTCTCCGCTGCCACGTTTGCTCAGGACAAGCCCAAGGCAAAGTCGATCCTCTCCGACATCGAGGCGGTATGGCTCGCACTCGAACCGCAAGCTGCGACACAAGGTGAGCAATTCGTCGCGGATCTCACGCGCATCGTCGACCTCGCGCGCACGAGCGTGGTGCGCAACCGACCGGCGGAGGCCGACAAGGCTGCGCGGTTCATGCAGTTGCTGGTCGACTCGACTTCCTAGTCAGCGCATCGAGGCCGGCAACCAGCGGCGTGCACGACCGTCAACCGTTGCGTCGAGCGAGTGAGCGCGACGTACAGCAGTCGCAAACCGTGCTGATTGGTGGCCACGATCTCTGCCGGTTCGACGACCACGACTCCGTCGAGCTCGAGACCCTTGACGACGCTCACGGGCACGACGGTGAGTGACGTGTCGAGTGCGGTCGCACCAGCACGACCGTGTGCAAGACCCGCTTTCGTGAGCGAAGCAGACACCGCGTCCGCCATCTGATCCGGACACACGACGGCGACGTTGCCGTTGGCGACGTCGGCGATCATCTGTGCAGTTGCCGAGGCGACGTCATCGAGCAGTGAGGTCGAACGAATGATGCGCGGCGGATGTTCGCCGTCGCGAACCGACGTCGGCGCACGAAGCGAAGGTGCCGCCTCCTTCATCACCTTGTCGGCGAGTTCCATGATCTGCGATGGAATGCGATAGCCGACGCTGAGACCCACAACCTGCGGTTCGCGCTTGTCCGGCAGATACCGCAACACATCGCTCCAGTCGTCCGGTGCGAACGGCCCCGTCGCCTGGGCAAGGTCGCCGACCACCGTCATCGAACCGTTGAGCGAACGACGCGACACCATACGCAACTGCATCGGCGTC
>RFNE01000196.1 GCA_009927375.1 Actinomycetota bacterium
CAGGGAACGCCGTACGACGCCGACACCTGGGGACTGTTCAATCTCGACGAGGACTTCTCCGAGATGCACGACCTGTCGAGTCGCGAGCCGGAACGGCTGGCGGCGATGGTCGAGCTGTGGTGGGACCAAGCTCGTCGCTATGGCGTCCTTCCACTGGACGATCGTGGAATCGAGATCTTCGGGTCGAAGTCGCGTCCGGGCTCACCGCACTATGGCTCGACCTATACCTATTACCCACCCGTGGCGCACATCCCATCCGATGCCTGTCCGATGCTGAGCGGTCGCGCGTGGACGATCACTGCCGACGTCGAGGTTCCGACGGGAACCCTCGAGGGCGTGATCTATGCACGCGGTGGGCACAACATCGGACACTCGATGTTCGTGCGCAACGGTGAGTTCCACTTCTATTACAACGCGCTCGGCAAACACCAGCGGGTCGCCGCTCCGATATCGCTCAGCCCTGGACGTCACCAACTCGGCGCACGGTTCGATCGCGAGGGCAACACCGGAACCCTGACGCTCGTCGTCGACGGCAAGGACCTTGCCAACGTGCACATTCCCAAGATCATGCGCATTCTCGGTTCGATGGGCATGGACCTCGGCTCCGATCGTCTGTCACCCGTGTGCCCCGACTACGTCGCGCCGTTCCCGTTCACCGGAACGCTCGACAAGGTCGTCTTCGAAATTCGCAGCAAGCCGACCCGCACCGACGAGCTCGCACAGATGCGTGCGGAGGCGGCGCGGGAGTGAGGATCACGAACGAGCGTGACAGACTGACCGTCACGGTGATGGGGGATGCACATGAGTGAGCTGATCGTCGATTCGTTGCGTCGCAGGATGCGGGCCGTGTTCTCGCTCTATGAGGACGCGACGCAGACGATGTCCCTCGAGCACGTCAACCATTTCGAGCGTGAGGGTGTCCTCCCGATCGCCTTCAGCCTGTTCCACATCGTCAACATGATCGATTCGTCGTTCATGTTGATCACCGGCGAGATGCCGACGTGGAACGACGAATGGAAGGAACGCGTGCAGATGTCGATTCCCGACCACGGCAAGCACAAGACCGTGGGCGAGATGATCGACCAGCGCATCGGCGACTACGAGGCGTTCAAGGAGTACATGACGATCGTGTTCTCACGCGTGGAGAACTGGCTTGCTGCGATCGACCATCAAGATCTGGAACGCGTCGTGATCGCGCGACCATTCCCACCACAGATCGCGAGCACGTTCAGCGCTCGCGTCGCGGGAGACGAGGGGATCAAGGTGTTGGATGCGGTCGAGTGCTGGATCTATCAGCACGCACTGCGCCACATGGGCGAGATCGAGCACGCGCGAGGCCTCGTTGGCCTGCACGGCATGACGTCCTAGCGACGCGGTCCGCGGATGAGCTTGCCGGGAAGTTCCCCGGTGAAGGCGTCGTCGGCGACGGTCTGCACTCCGGAGACGAACGTCGCCACGTAGCCGTGCGCGGTCTGCACCAGTCGGCGTCCTGACGCGGGCAGGTCGTAGGCCATCTGCGGCATGTCGAAGCCGAGCGAGTCGAAGTCGATCACGTTGATGTCAGCCTTCATCCCAGGGGCGATGAGTCCGCGGTCGCGCAGGCCGTGGAGCTCTGCGGTGTTGCGCGTTTGGCGGTGCACGATGTGCTCGAGGCTGAGCTTCGGTCCACGCACGCGATCGCGCGCCCAGTGGGTGAGCATGAACGTTGGCATGCCGCCGTCGCAGATCGCCCCACAGTGTGCGCCGGCGTCGCTCAGTCCGTTGCGGGTCTGCGGGTGCTGCATCAACTCGTACGTCATCGAGAGATCGCCGTACATGTAGTTGAAGAACGGTGAGTAGATCATGCCCTTGCCACCGTTCGACAGCATGTGGTTGACGATCAACTGCATCGCGGGAACGTTGCGCGACTGGGAGAGCGCGAGCACGCTCTCTGACGGATCCGGCTCATAGTCGATGTTTGCGCTCGTGACGAGGTACATGCGCTTGAGCGCCTTGGTGACGAGTCCTTCGTAGAACTTGTCGGTCGGCACTTCGTCGACGAAGCGCTGGCGCCGCGCGGGGTCGGAGAGCGCAGCGACGCGTTCTGCGAATGGAAGGTGTGCGACCTCGTGATACGCGGGATGTGCGAGCAGTGGATGGACGCTTCCCTCGAGGCACATGATGATGCCGATCGAGCGCCCGGCGATCTGGGCGACGATGTTTTCACCCGCCTTGTGCGCCTGATCGAGCAGTGCGAACGTCTTGCGCCACACTTCGCTGCCGTCGTCGAGTTGGTTGAGGTTCACGCTTACCGTTGCGCCCGAACGTCGAGCGAGTTCCTGCATCCACGGCCACTCCTCGACGGGCACTCGGGTGTGCTCGGGGCTGAACTGGAAGATGCCGTGACCGACGCGACGCATCGCATCGGCGATGCCATAGAGCTCGTCAGGTTCGGCGTGTGTGCCAGGGACGAGTTCGCCACTCTTGCTGCGATGGAGCGACGTGCGCGAGGTAGAGAACCCGAGCGCTCCAGCGCGGAGTGCTTCTTCCGTGAGTTTGCTCATCGTGACGATGTCGTCTGGCGTCGCAACTTCGTTCGCTGCACCGCGGTCGCCCATTACGAAGGCACGCAGTGCACCGTGGGCGATCTGCGTCCCGAAATCGATGACGTGCGATCGGCGCTCGAGCGCGTCCAAGTACTCGGGGAACGACGTCCACTCCCAGGTGATGCCTTCGACCATCGCCGAGCCAGGGATGTCCTCGACACCCTCCATCAACTCGATCAGCCATTCGTGGCGGTCGGGAAGTGCGGGTGCAAAGCCGACGCCACAGTTGCCCATCACGACCGTGGTGACGCCGTGCCAGCTGCTCGGCGTGAGCCACGGGTCCCAGGTGGCCTGGGCGTCGTAGTGCGTGTGCACGTCGACCCAACCCGGAGTGACCAGGCGTCCCTCGGCGTCGATGACACGCGATGCGTGCGCAGTCGAGACCGAACCCGGTTCGCCGACGTGGGTGATCGTGTCGCCTTCGAAGGCGATGTCGGCTGAGCGTGCAGGTGCGCCGGAGCCATCGACGAGTGACGCATTGGTGATGACGGTCGTTCGTGCATCAGCCATGCAAGAAATCTACCCCTCGGCGCGAAGCGCTCAGACGAAACGGTGGCGCATGGTGCCGACGCCCTCGAGCGTCGTCTCCACCACGTCGCCGGACTTCAGGTACACCGGCGGCTTGAACCCGTGGCCGACGCCAGCGGGCGAGCCCGTGTAGATGATGTCGCCGGGATACAACTCACAAATCGACGAGAGATACGACACGATCTGGTCGATCGAAAAGATCATGTCGGTGATCACGGTGTCTTGTCGCTGCTCACCGTTCACGCTGCAGCCGATGCGCAGCGCATTGCGCTCTTCGACTCCAGCCATGTCGGCGACCCACGGACCGATCGGCGAGAAGCCTGTGCGACTTTTGCCCATGCTGAACTGTGGAGGAGTTCCCGCGTATTGCAGCTTGCGATCGGAGACGTCCTGGCCGGCGCACAGACCTGCGACGTGATCCCATGCAGTCGACTGGCTGATGTTGCGTCCGCCCGAGCCGATGACGACGACGACTTCGGATTCGTAGTCGACGGTATCGCCGACAATCTGGATCTCTGCGAACGGTGCATTCAGTGAGCTCTGGAACTTGGCGAAGATGAGCGGCTGCGAGGGGATCGGGCTGCCCATCTCCTCGGCGTGACGCTTGTAGTTGAGTCCGACTGCGAACATCTGGCGCGGTCGGGGCACCGGACAATCGAGTCGTTCGAGGGGAATGTTCGTGGATGCAACTGACGCCTTCGACGCGAGAGCGCGAAGATCATCCCAGCGGGCGAAGCACGCCATCGGATCGGATGGCAACGAGTCGTTGCTCGCGCGCGCGACGTCGATCACGTCACAGTGTGTGGCCGTGGCGCCGACGACGATGTGGGCGCGCGAATCTACCGAGGCGAGACGAAGCTGCATCGTGTCGGGTCCTACTGGCGACCGCGAGCCGCGCGGCGTTGTGCCTCCGCGGCCTGACGTGCGAGGCGATCCTTCTCCTTGCGCTCCGCGCGCAGGCGACGCTTCTCCGCTTGGGCGGCTTCGTCCTTCGTCGCGGCAGTTGCAGCAACCGCGGCCTTCGCGATCGAGGCGGGGATGGCGAAGCGTTCGTCGCTTGCGACGAGCTTGCGGAATCCGCCGAGCGACACGCTGTATTGGACGGCCATCAAACGCACTGCATCGAGGGTGAACTCTTCGGCAAGCGGGGTGATGATCATCTGCAGGTCTTCGAGACTCGGGTCATCGGAGCGGTCGCCGAGCATCTCGATCGCCTTCTCGGTTGCACCTTCGGCGAGCAGGATGCCGACGTCGAGGTGAGCCTTCCGCGATGCCAGTCCGGTACGGACCTTGGAGGCGATGGTTGCCGCATCGTCGAAGGAGCCGGCCGGGAGCGCGAGCACCTTGGCGAGCGGGTCACGCAACTTCTCGCTGACCGCCATCGTCAGGGTGGCGAGCGACTCATCGCTCAGCGAGTCGAGCACGGCGGCATAGCGCCGTTCAATAAGAATGGTGTCTCGGGAGGTGCTGACGGCCATGGTGATCCTTCGTGTGGCGACGCCTGATTGCGCGGAGGCAATGCTAACGGGCGAGTTCGCTCAGGGCGCAGTGGAATCGCGATGAAGTCGGCGACTCCTGCCATGGTCGCCCTCGATGCGGCATCGGTTCGTTACGTCGCACACGCTTTCGACCATGACGTCGCCACCTCGAGTGACGTGGGTTACGGCAAGGCTGCCGCGGCCGCGCTTGGTGTCGCAGAGGAGCGGGTGTTCAAGACGTTGCTTGCGCGAGCAGATCGCGACTTCGTCGTGGCGATCGTGCCGGTGAACACGACCGTGTCGCTGAAGGCACTGGCGAGTGCGCTCGGTGTGAAGCGTTGTGAGATGGCGCGACCCGAAGATGCACAGCGTGTGACGGGATACGTCGTCGGTGGTATCAGCCCGTTCGGCCAAAAGAAGTTGCTCGCCACCGTGATCGACGACTCGTGTGCTGCCTTCGACACGATCTACGTCTCAGGAGGTCGGCGAGGACTCGACCTCGAGGTGGCACCGAATGATCTCGTCACGGTGTTGCGAGCGCACAGTGCCGCGATCGCACAATCCGACAATCGATCCGTCAAGGAGGGGTAAGGTCGCACCATGACGACAACCATTTCAAGCGAGCGACTTTCCAATCTGCGCAAGTGGAACATCGGTCTCACCGTGTTGCACATCGCCAGGCAATTGCGATTGCGCTCATGGCTGGCAGTTTTGCCATCACCATCATCTCGACGTTCCCCGAAGGTCCTCCGGGAACGCGCATCGACACACCTGGTTCGCTCTTCGATCTCCCGATCGGTCCTGCGGTCGCGGTGTTCCTCGCACTCGCCGCACTCGACCACCTCATCACTGCGACGGTGATGCGCGGCACCTACGAGCGCGATCTCGCTCGCGGCATCAATCGATTCCGTTGGGTCGAGTATTCGATCAGCGCGACGCTGATGTTGATCCTCATCTCGTCCTACTCGGGCATCACCGACGTTGCTGCACTGCTGTGCCTGGTCGGTGCAAACGTCGGCATGATCCTCTTCGGTTGGCTGCAGGAGACCATGAACCCGCCGGACCGCACGACGACAACCATGAAGCCGTTCTGGTTCGGCACGCTCGCAGGAGTGTTGCCATGGGTGGCGATCTGGGTCAACGTGATCGGTGCCGAGACGGTTCCGGGATTCGTCTTCGGCATTGTGGTCGCCGAGCAAATCTTCTTCTTCAGCTTCGGTCTGAACCAGTGGTTGCAGTACCGCAAGGTGGGCAAGTGGGCCGACTATCTCTACGGCGAGAAGGTGTACCTCGTGCTCAGCTTGGCGGCGAAGTCGTTCCTCGCGTGGCAGATCTACGGGGGATCACTGGCCAACTAGGCGATTCAACGCGTCACGTTCTTGACGAGACCCTGAATCTCGCGCACGACCATGCGGTGATGTGCATCCAGGGTGACGGTGCCGAGTGATCCACGGGCACCGAGGCTCGACACCCACGTCACCTCCCACTCGATCGACACCGTCGCATCGAACACGCCGTCGTCCTGCGTGGAGGACGAATGGAGATACGTATACATACACGGCGAGGGGAGCGTGTCGCCGAACGCCTCGACCCAGGGAATGCCCGGCCCACGACACGTCACTTCGCCCGTTCCGAGTGCGCCGTCACCGGGATCGAAGATCAGTTCCTTGGGAGTCGCCGTCGTCGTCACGCTTACCGGACCCGCGGGCGTCGGCACCCACGCCGTCGCGCTAATCGGGATCCACATCAAGGGGTTGACCCAGATCCACATGCCGAGCTTGACGATGCCGCGATGTGCAGGTGGCGCGAAGTTGCCCCACGGAGCGGGGATGTTTTCATAGACGACCGACGATGCCTGTTGGGCGAGCGTGGACGTCGAGACCTCGGGAATCCAGTGATAGGTCGTCGCGGGATCACGGTCGAGGCACGTGTAGTCGTACAAGCGATACGTGGTGGTGCCGACGACCTTGGTGACATCTTCAGCGTCACTATGCGTGTCGCGCGGCAGCGCCACCGACCACTCGCACTCGTCGTTCGATCCATCCGACCCGGGCGGTGAGCCCCAGCGAATCCCCGCCATCACGCGAGCACCATCGACGCCCGCCGACACGTCGATCGACGACGAGTTCTGCGCGTCCGATGCGCGAGCGGGCGAGGGGACGGCGAGTGCCGTCACAACGATGATCACACTCAGTCCACGTCGAATCCGCACAGGTCCTCCTCCATGTTCATCTCCGTTCCACGTGCCGACACCCACTTCCAACGACCAGACTCGAGGGCGATCTCCCAGCGCGTGCGTGCGGAGACCACCGCGTCGTCGACGATGATCGGGTTCGTCGTGAACCCGATGGCGTCGTTCGAGTGACCAAGATCGAACAACACCACCGAGTCCAACGAACATGTGTGCACGACGGCACGTCCGATGTCCGTCACCTCGATCGATTCGATGCGATAGCGGAACTCACCGATTCCAGGAAGGGTGCGAAATCCTGCCTCGACGCGTTCGGTCATCAAGTTGGCGAGGAAACTGCGGTATTCGCTCCCACTTGCCGTGATCTGAGTGATGGCGCAGCGATCAGGGCGTTCACCACAGCGAATCCGCTCGCTGATCGCAGTGGCAAAGTCGCGCGTGATCGCCGTACGTGAGTTCGAACTCGCCATGGCGTCTTGGGAATCAACTGTCGGCGTTGGCACCGGCTCATCGATCACGCTGATCGGGTCAATCTCAGCGGATGTCGGCCGCCAGGTGTTCGCCTCTGGATCGCTCGCACAACCGAGCAGTCCGACGAGGACGATGAGGAACAGTGGTGATGATCGGGACAACTCTGCCTCCGCCGATAGCAGTGATGTGACGATGGGGATGTGTGTGCAGAGTGTGGCACGAGGTATTGATTCCGTGCACGGTCGAGGTGCAAGTTGCTGACGGTAGAGTTGATGAACCCCAAAATGAGCTATCCGCACCCCGACCACGAGGCCGAACAGGCCCACATCGACCGAGCGTACGAGTGCCTCGAACGCTCCAAGACCGACGCCTGGCGCATCCGCGACCTGAACGAGGCGAGCACCGGGGGCACCTTCCAGGCCCGCTACGAGCGCAATGCCTTCGACGAGCAGCTGCTCGCACGCCTCACTCAGCTCGACCTCGGGGACGCCGCCCTCGTCTTCGGGCGCATCGACCGGACCGCAGAGGGGGACGCGGGACTCGAGAGTTTCCACATCGGTCGTCTCGCGGTCGCGGATCTCGATCGCGAGCCGGTCGTCGTCGACTGGCGCGCGCCGGTGGCCGAGCCGTTCTACCGTGCGACGGGTCGCGAGCCGATGGGGCTCGTTCGACGTCGTCACTTCGCCGTTGAGGGACGCACGTTGCTCGGGATCGAAGACGAATTGTTCGGCGAAGGACACCTCGGCGTCGGTCACGACGAGGGACTGACGAGCGTCGTCGGCCGCGAGGGCATCCGCGGATACAGCACGCTGCTCACCGCGCTCAGTCGTGGTCGCACCGGTCAACTCGGCGACATCGTCGCGACGATCCAGTCGGAGCAGGACGAGATCATTCGCGCACCGCACGCGGGCGTGCTCGTCGTGCAGGGTGGTCCGGGAACCGGCAAGACCGTCGTCGCGCTGCACCGCGCCGCATATCTGTTGTACACGCATCGTTTCCCGCTCGAGGATCAAGGCGTGCTTGTCATCGGACCGAACCGTGTGTTCCTTCGCTACATCGAACGCGTGTTGCCGTCGCTCGGTGAAGCAGGGGTCGAACAGAAGGTGCTCGCGGACCTCGTTCCCGGGCACCGCATCGGCCTGCGCGAGTCGAATGAGACCCGCCGCGTGAAGGGCGACGTGCGCATGGCACGTGTCGTCGCGAATGCGATCCGTGATCGCGAGCGACCGCTGCGCGAAGACCTCGTCATTCCATATGGCGCGAGCAACCTGCGTCTGCGCGCCAAGGAGAGCGCTCGCATCGTCAAGGACGCACGTCGCCGATATCGGCGACACAACGCCGCATGTCGCTTCGTCGAGACCGAAGTGGTTGCAGCCATGGCCGCAACCGGCCGCAATCCCGACGTGGACCTCGAGGCGCTGCGTGAGGGCCTGCGAGACATCGTCGAGTTCCGCGCGGCAATCACGCGCATGTGGCCGATCCTCACACCCGGTGAGTTGTTGCACGATCTCTTCGGCTCGGCGGCACTGTTGCGCCTCGCGTGTGAGGGCGTGCTCACCACCGATGAACGCGACGCGCTGCATCGACCACGCAGTTCATCGCTCGGCGAGGTGGTGTGGTCGGAGAGCGACGTCGCGCTCCTGGATGAGGCGCTTGCCGGACTCGGCCCACGCCCGCGCAAGAGCGGTCGAATCAATGAGGCTGACGAGGTTCGCTCGTACGGTCACATCGTGATCGACGAGGTGCAGGACCT
>RFNE01000173.1 GCA_009927375.1 Actinomycetota bacterium
TACCTGTTGCGCAACGGGGAGCTTCGCCAGGTGTCGGTCGACCACTCCTATGTCCAGGATCTCATCGCCCAGGGCTACGTCAGTCGTGAAGAGGCACGGACTCATCCACAGCGCAACATCGTGACGCGTGCGCTTGGCATCGATCGCTCAGTGCTTGTCGACACGTTCGTCATCGACACGATGCCCGGTGATCGTTTCGTGCTCTGTAGTGACGGGCTCGTCGACGAAATCGACGATGCGGCGATCGCCGGCATCGCGCAATCTACCGAAGACCCTTCGTCCTGTGCATCCCGTCTCGTCTCTGCCGCAAAGACTGCAGGAGGAAGAGACAACATCACCGTGGTCGTCGTCGACTTCCAGCCGTCGAGTGTTCCTGCAACTCCGACACCAAATGTTCCGTCGGTGGTCGGTGACGTGCTCGGTGGCCTCGTCGTGCTCGGGTTGTTCGCCGTGCTCGTCACGATCGGAGTGTGGCGAGGTGCACACCGCGGCTATTACGTCACCTTTGGCGACAAGTCCACGACATCACAAGTCGTCATCCTCCACGGAAAGCCTGGAGGTGCCTGGTGGTTCGACCCACGAATCGAGGAGGAGACGACGCTCAAACGTTCTGATCTCCTCCCCGCATTCGTGGCAGATCTGAACCGCGTGCGTTCGTTCGACTCACTTATCGAAGCACAGCGTTTCGTTAGCGCTATTGAAAACGTGAGCAAAAGTGACTGACGACGCTCAACCGATCGTCAACGGTCGCTACCGCGTCGAGCGCAGCGTTGGTCGTGGAGGTATGGCAGAAGTCTTTCTCGCCCACGACACCCTGCTTGATCGTCCGATCGCCCTCAAGGTCTTATTCCCTGAGTACGCGACCGACCCGGCTTTCGTCGAGCGTTTCCGTCGCGAAGCTCAGGCTGCAGCAGGCCTGCAACACCCTCACATCGTCGCGGTCTACGACTGGGGCAAGGTCAACAACACGTACTTCATCGCCATGGAGTACGTGAGTGGAAAGACGCTCGCCGAGATCCTCAAGGACCGAAAGCAACTTACCCATACACAAGCGGCTGACATTGCTCGTGACGTTGCAAGCGCGCTTGGTTTCGCCCACGACAACGGTGTGGTCCACCGCGACATCAAGCCGGGCAACATCCTCGTTCGTGCTGACGGCGTCGTGAAGGTTGCTGATTTCGGTATCGCTCGAGCACTCGATTCATCAACTGATGAGGCACTCACCCAAACAGGTCTCGTCATGGGAACGGCTGCATACCTGTCGCCGGAGCAAGCTCAGGGCGCACAGCCCGACCCGCGGAGCGACCTGTACTCGCTCGGCGTCGTGATGTACGAAATGGTTGGGGGACGACCACCGTACGTTGGGGACAGTTCGCTCAGCGTCGCATATCAACACGTCCATGCCGTACCCGAACCACTGAAGAAGCTCAACCAATTCGTTCCTCTGGAATTTGAAGCCGTCGTCGCCAAGTGCATGGCCAAGTCCGCAGACAAGCGGTACCAAACCGGACAAGCCCTGATCGATGACCTTCGACGCGTCGAGGAGGGAAGCGACGTCCAGGCCCTCAGCACCCTGCGTTCGACGGCGAGAGACGAATCACCGCTCACCACCCAAGCGATACCCGTTGTCACGCCGACGCTGTCCGAGCAACAAACGGCAGAACATGAAGTCTTCGACAACTCCGCACGCCGTACCGCTCGCTACGTCTTCGGTTCAGCAGTTGGATTCGTGATCCTCCTTGCAGTGATCGTCATCGGAATCAGGGCACTCACCAACGGTGGTGGATTGGTGGATGTGCCCGACACGGTCGGCATGCAGTACGCCAGGCTGAGCAAGTCATCATTGATGCCGGCCTCACCCCCGTCGGAAACCCGCAACCATCTGACGGCATTGAGCCGGGTGTGGTCTATGCACAAGAACCCGGCACCGGGAAAGAGTCGACACGGGTACGCGAATCCTGATCACCTATCAACCCACCGAAACCGTCACTGTTCCAGCTATCCAGGGAATGCTGATCGCCGATGCGACGGAACTTCTGGCTTCCGTCGACCTCACGCTCGTCATCTCCGAAACTCGTGAGGATCCATCGATTCCGGTGAATCAGATCATCAGTCAGTCTCCGGCCGCAACGACTCTCGTTGCAGCCGGTTCGGAGGTGACCGTCGTCGTCTCCAGCGGGGCGTCATCGCTCAGCATTCCGAACGTTCAGGGACAAACGGCAGATGCCGCCACGCAGTTGTTGTCCGCGGAGCCGTATGTCTTCGCCGTCACCGTGGTGGAAGAAACAAGCACAACGGTGGACAAGGGGCGCGTCACCCGGACCGAACCAATCATCGGTTCAGCTCTTCCACGAGGTTCATCAATCACCGTCTTCGTTTCAGGAGCATCGACCCAGGTCACCGTGCCGCTCGTCGAAGGCCTCACGGAGACAGAAGCACGAGGTGCGTTGAATGCCGCCGGCTTGATCTGGGAGATCAAGTATCAGAATGTCCCCACGGGTGATGCGAATGACGGCCGAGTGATTTCACAAAGCCGCCAGCCCGATGACCTCGTCGACCCCGGTTCGCGAGTTGTCCTCGTTGTCGGCAAAGTACCGTCGTCTTAGCGACTCGTCACCAACCCTGCGCGGCGAAGGAAGTTCGCCACGAGTC
>RFNE01000283.1 GCA_009927375.1 Actinomycetota bacterium
AACCTTGCGCGCCTTTTCCGTGCGCGCAGGATCAAGTCGTAGTCCTGTGAACCATCGAATCCCGGCCTGAATCCACCGATCAGATCGAGGAGTTCGGCACGAAACACCGAGAAGTGGCAGCAGTAGTTCTGGCCCTGCAAGCGATAGGGATCGAACGGGGGCTTGCGGAATACGTCGTAGTGATTCCCGTGTTCGTCGATCTTGTCCTCGTCGGTGTACACGTAGTCAACTTCATCGTTACCCGTCTTCGCGCAGCCGTCGGTCAACCCTTCTCAGCGCCTCGGGATGCAACATGTCGTCGTGGTCAAGCAGACCGATGAATTCACCTGTAGCAAGGTCGAGAGAGTCTTGGCTAGCTGCAACAATTCCGCCGTTTGACTCGCGGAAGTGCAGGCGAATCCGAGGATCAGCCGTCGCTGCTTTTTCCAACTCGCGCCGAACTTGGGGATTTGGTGAACAGTCGTCAGTGATGCACCATTCCCAGTCCTGGAAGAGTTGGTTTCGAACTGAGGCGATGCAGTCGCGGAGAGCGTCGATCGGGGGGTTGTAGACCGGTGTGACGAGGCTGAAACGGGGCATATCGGTGAGATCAGCCCCGACGGAGGACCCGCTTAGCGAGTCTCACAGGCAACATGATCAGACGACCAATCTTCCACGTCGTACTCTCACGAGTGTTCTTGAGCTGATTTCTCACCCTCTTAAGTTGGGTGTGAACATCCTCAAGTTGATTGTTGAGTTCTGCAACGTGCACATGAAGCTCTCCCAGTTCGGCAGACTTGCCCATCGCATAATCGCGCGAATGAATCAATCGAGTCGTGAGATCGTTGATGTGTCGCTCGAGATCGTTGATGACACCCTGAAGTCGAGCAACTTCGGTCCGCAATTCGGGAACTTCGCTGATGCGAAACTGATGCTGAATCGTTCCGATTTCAGCGAGAAGTCGTTCGCGCGAGGCGTCTTTCAAGTGAGAGGGCACGTCGAGAGGCGCTCCCTGTTGCGACATACACCACGATGTTACAGGAGCACCTGAGCGTGGTTGGAGTGTCTGAGTGGTGTTGCTAGCGTCAAGTTGTTACTCGGGCGAGTGGCGAAATGGCAGACGCGCTGGCTTCAGGTGCCAGTGTTCGCAAGGACGTGGGGGTTCA
>RFNE01000192.1 GCA_009927375.1 Actinomycetota bacterium
CCAAGCCGTTCGCCCCGAAGGAACTCGCGGCTCGCATCCGCGCCCTGTTACGCCGCGTGCGACCCGCAGCGTCGGGGCACTCCAAGATGGTCTTCGGCGATCTCGAAATCATTCCGGAGGAAGGCAAGGTGCTCCTTGCTGGGAATGAAGTCGTACTCACCAAGACCGAGTTCAGGTTGCTCTGCGAATTGGCCAACGACGCTGGCGGGGTGTTCAGCCGCGAATCCCTGCTCGACAAGGTGTGGGGGTACGACTACTTCGGCGACGGTCGACTCGTCGACGTGCACATTCGTCGCTTGCGCATGAAGGTCGAGACCGATCCAGCGAATCCCCGTCACGTGGTGACGGTTCGTGGACTCGGTTACCGCCTCGAGTCGTGACCAGCACGTTCATCGAACCGCGTCAGACGAAATACCGCCTCACCCGCGCACGCCGTCTCATTCGGCGTGCACTTCCCCGCCGCATCGGACTGCGCAACCGCATCCTCATCATCTTCGGTGCGGGATCGATGATCCTGTCGATCATCCTCGCGCTGTCGACGTTCGGCTTCACCCGCACGAGCCTCGTCAACCAGCGTGAACTGACCGAGATCAATCAGGCCTACATCAATGCGCGTCGCATCCAGAACGAACTGATCGACGATCGCACGAACGTCGTCGGGGCACTCGAGCAGGCGGGAACCGCACTGCGAATGCTCTACATCGACGGGCGCTGGATCTCGGCCTCAACGAACTTCGTCGAATCGGTTCTCCCGACCCAGCTGAAGACCCGCGTCATCTCGGATCGCAAGCCCTCGCTGATGACGATCGAGCGCAATGGACGCGCTGCCATCGTGATCGGCATCCCGCTGAATCGAGCGAACGCCACCTACTTCGAACTCGATCCGATGCGCGAGGTTCACGACGCGCTCTCCAGCGTCCGGCTTGCACTCCTCCTCGCCGGCGGATTCACCACCATTGTCGGAATCGGTCTCGGCATGTTTGCCTCGCGACGCGCAGTTCGCCCACTGGCGAACGCCGCCCAAGCTGCCCGCGCGATCGCGGACGGCAGGCTCGACACACGCCTCGAACCCACTGACGACCCTGACCTGCAGGCGCTCACCGCGGCGTTCAACGAGATGGTCGCGACGCTGCAATCCCGCGCCGAACGCGACGCGCGCTTCACCTCGGACGTGAGCCACGAGTTGCGGTCACCGCTCATGACGCTCGCCGCCTCGGCACAGGTGATGCAGGCACGCCGAGACGAACTCTCCGAGCGTTCACAAGCCGCGCTCGATCTCCTCGTGAGCGACGTGTCGCGCTTCCAAAGCCTGGTCGAAGACCTCCTCGAGATCTCGCGCTTCGACGCTGGTGTCGTACGCCTCGTGCGCGAGCCCTCCGAGTCGCAGAGTTCGTCCGTCAGGCCGTTGCGGTGAGCAGTCTCCCCCGCACGCAGATCCTCGCCGACGCTGGCGTCGAGGAAGCGGTGATCCACGGTGATCGACGCAGACTCGCGCGCGTGATCGCCAACCTCATCGACAATGCCCGAGTGCACAGCGGAGGCACACCGCGAGTACGGGTGACCACCGAAGATGGCACCACCCCGACGTCGTACGTCTGGATCGTGGTCGAAGACGATGGCGAAGGCCTCATCGCTGGAGAAACCGAAAAGATCTTCGAACGCTTCTCACGCGGCGGTGCGGCCGGACGTCGCTCCGGCCAAGAAGGCGCGGGACTCGGCCTTGCCCTCGCACTCGAACACGTCACCCTGCACGGCGGCCGCATCTGGGCCGAGAACCGCACCGACGGCATTCGCGGCGCGCGTTTCGTGGTGGAATTGCCGGTGGAAGTCGTCACGCAGGAGAATTCGAACACGCCATGACGCACACGAACACCGTCAAGACGATGATTGCAACGCTCGTCGCGGCGCTCCTGCTGTCTGCGTGTGGCATCGCGGAAGACCGAGTCCCCCGCGACATCGATCCGCAAAAACAAGAAGAACTGAACAACCCGTGAGCGCCGTCATCGCCATCGACGCGGGAACAACCGGAGTGCGTTCGATCGCGGTCTTCCCCGACGGACGTGAACCCATCGCTTCGTATCGCGAATTCACCCAACACTTTCCACAACCGGGCTGGGTCGAGCACGATGCCGAGGAGATCTGGTCCGCCGTGCGCGACACACTCAACGACGTCATCGGCAAGCTCGATCAACCCCCTGCAGCGATCGGCATCACCAATCAACGCGAGACGGTCGTCGCCTGGAGCAAATCATCCGGCGAACCGCTGCACCGCGCGATCGTCTGGCAGGACCGCCGCACCGCGGACCGCTGCGATGAACTCGCACCACACCTCGACATGGTGCGCGACCGCACAGGGCTCGTACTCGATCCCTATTTCTCCGGATCGAAAATGGAATGGCTCCTGCGCTCTAAGTCGGTAGCGGCGACGAGCGACCTGGCCTTCGGCACCATCGACTCGTTCATCATCTGGAAACTCTCGGGCGGCACGGCACACGTCACCGACCCGTCGAACGCGAGTCGCACGATGCTCTTCAACATTCGCACTGGCACCTGGGACTCCGACCTGTGCGCGATGTTCGGCGTGCCGGAGTCCTCGCTTCCACGTGTTGTCGCCTCGAGCGGACGATGCGCGACGACCCACCCCGACAGCGGGATCAAAAGTGGCATTCCCATCTCGGGCATCGCAGGCGATCAACAGTCCGCACTTTTTGGCCAGGCGTGCTTTGCGCCTGGGGACACCAAGAACACCTACGGCACGGGGAGCTTCGTGCTGATGAACGTCGGGTCGACGTGCCCACCACCGACGAATGGAATGTTGACGACGGTCGCATGGGATCTCGGAGACGGTCGTCTCACCTATGCACTCGAAGGTGCGATCTTCGTGACCGGCGCCGCCGTCCAATGGCTGCGCGACGGGATCAACGTCATCGACCACGCTGCAGAAACCGAGCCGCTCGCGCTCAGCGTGCCCGACTCGGGAGGTGTCGTCGTCGTGCCTGCGTTCACTGGTCTCGGCAGTCCGTGGTGGGACCCTCGCGCAAGAGGAACGATTCTCGGCATCACCCGAGGCACCACCCGCGCGCACCTCGCACGTGCAGTCGTTGAATCGATGGTCTTCCAAACGCGCGACGTCATCGATGCGATGACGTTCGCCTCGGGCGTACCGCTCGCTTCCCTCCGCGTGGACGGAGGGGCCGCCGTCATGAACCTGCTGTGCCAATTGCAGTCGAACCAACTGAACGTGGAAGTGATGCGTCCGACGGTGCTCGAAACCACCGCGATGGGAGCGGCATACCTCGCAGGGCTCGCGGAGGGTGTGTGGGGTTCGACGAAGGACATCGCCGATGCATGGCGACTCGATCGCACGTTCGTGCCGCAACCAACCGGCACCGAAACTGCCGATCACGAGCGGTGGCTACGCGGCGTCGACCGCTCGCTCAACTGGCAGCAGTAGCAGCAGCGACGTTTCTCGCCACGAGTCGCGCAATCGCCGCGATTGCAAGCGTCGGATTCCCCGCGATGAGTCGGGGCATCACCGACGCGTCGGCGACCCACACGCCGTCGACCGACCGCAGCGCACCACGACGATCGAGATGATCCGCACCGATCGGCATCGACGACGCCGCATGCGCATAGACGCCGCACGACGACGTGACCCACTCGACGACGTCGTCGTCACTCGCATCCGTGAGCCATCCAACCGAATCGTCTCGTTCCGACAAGTGAAATTCCGTACCGAGACGTTCCTGCATTTGCTGGACGATCGGCACGACACGCCGAACTGCGGCGACGAGCGATTCCAGCTCGCCTTCGGACGACAACATGTTCAGGTCGCGAACGACATTTCCATCGTTCCCGCGCGTGATCGATCCACGAGAAGCGACGTCCATCAATGCAACGAGGAGCGCACCATGCGACCACTCACCCGGCGCCGTTGCATTCATCGCGACGAGATGAATGTTGCCGACTCCGCCCCAGAGGAAGTCGACCGATCGCGCCGATCGACAATTGCGCGCGCTGTTTGAGCGGTTCACGCGTCACGAGCGCCACCGCAGGATGGTCTTGGACGCCGCGCACCATCGTGGGCACCAACCCACTTCGCTGCAGGAGTTCCACCGACCCAAATGCACCGGCGCACACGACGACGCCACGGGCATCAAGTTCCTCACCTCCTGAGAGCTCAACACCTCGGACAACACCATCCCGAACGATGAGCCGCGAAACGCTTGCACCCCGATCCACTCGGACACGACCAGCCGCAATCGCAGAACGCAAGAGTGCATCCACACCAGTTGATCTGCTCTGGCCGTGCGCAAAGATCGTCGCCGTTCCGACGCCTTCGGGACTCGCCATGTCGTTCCACAACG
>RFNE01000155.1 GCA_009927375.1 Actinomycetota bacterium
GGCCACGACCGAATACTGCACGAGTGCCATGAGTGCGATGCCGAGCGTCGTGCCAAGGCCGAGCGTGTAACGAATGGAGGGGGAGTCGAGGACGTCGACGATCGTGGGTCGAGCTCCGTCGACGTTTCGTGCAAGGAGGAGGAAGGATGCGATCGCGACGAGATTGGCGAGCGCTGGAGACCACGCGGCGGCAAAGAAGCGTCGCTGGGCATTGAGGAGTCCCGACGACAGCGCCGTGATGCCGTAGAAGAAGATCTGCACGACGAAGATGCGGGTGAGTGCGGTACCTGCTTCGCGATAGACGGCGACGTCGACGCTCGCACTCGGGGAGATGCTGAGCACGTGAAAAATCTGCGGTGAGGCAAGCCAGGCGACTCCGGTGATGAGAAGCAGGGCGGCCACGGCCACGCTCCACACCGCTCCGATGCCGTCGCGGTCAGCGTCTTCATCGAGCAGGTCGACGAAGAGCGGGACGAGGCTCGCGGCGAGTACGCCACCGAGTAGGAGTTCGTAGATCGCGTTCGGCACGTTGTTGGCGAGGTCGAATGCGTCGGCAAGAGCGGTCTGACCGACGACGATCCCGAACACGATGAGTCGAGCGAGACCGGTGACGCGGGACACCGTCGTGCCAGTGGCGACGACGAGATTGGAACGGACGAGGCCCGACATGTGCGCATTCATCGTAGGTCCTTGGACAGAAGCAATCCGACGACCAACCACTAGGGTTGCCTGAATGGAAAAGCGCTTCGAATCAGTTCAATCCGTGCGTGATGGCCTCAAATCGGTCAACTATCTCGCCGATGACGGCATCGCCGGCGTGGTGTTCTTGGCGCAGCGACTCGGCAAGCCGATCCTGGTCGAAGGACCTGCAGGAACCGGTAAGACGCAGCTCGCAAAGAGCGTCGCAGACCTCACCGGCGCACGACTCATCCGTCTCCAGTGCTACGAGGGTCTCGACGAGTCGAAGGCGCTCTATGAGTGGAACTACAAGAAGCAGTTGCTGCGCATCCAGGCAGACAAGAACAGCGATTCCTGGTCTGAAGTGCACGACGACATCTTCAGCGACGAATTCCTGCTCACCCGACCGCTGCTCGAGGCGATCTCCGCGGCCGACCCCGTCGTGTTGTTGATCGACGAAGTCGACCGTGTCGAGGTCGAAACCGAGGCGCTCCTGCTCGAGATCCTTTCTGAGTACCAGGTGTCGATTCCGGAACTCGGCACGATCACCGCCAAGCAGATTCCGATGGTGTTCCTCACGTCGAACAACACCCGTGAACTCTCGGAGGCGTTGAAGCGTCGTTGTCTCTACCTACACGTCGACTATCCGGACATGGAGCGCGAGAAGGAGATCGTCCTCACGAAGGTTCCCGACATTTCGGAGAATCTCGCCGACCAGATCGCCCGCATCGTGCGCAGCATCCGTCAGCTGGACTTGAAGAAGGCACCGAGCGTGAGCGAGACCCTGGACTGGGCACGCACGCTCCTGCTGCTCGGTGTCGATCACATCGACGCCAAGGAAGCCAAAGAGACGCTGAACATCCTGCTCAAGTACCAGACCGACATTGCCAAGGCGGCAAAGGAACTGTCGGTCGACAAGTGATCTGACGTCATGCCGGTCCTCGACCTGATGTCGGGCTTCATCGCCGAATTGCGCAGCGCGGGACTTCCCGTGTCGCTCACCGAGAACTTGGACGCCATGGAGGCGGTCAAGGAGATCCCAATCGAGGATCGCGACGCGTTCAAGTACGCCCTCGGAGCAACGCTCGTGAAGAGCAATGCGCACTGGCGGGCATTCGAGACCATCTTCGAGGTGTACTTCTCGCTGCGCGGACCCGAATACGACATCACCGACGCAACGTCCGATGCCGACGCGGAGATGTGGCGCGAGCAGCAAGAACAACGCCAGGGTGACGGCAAGGGGCAAAGCGGCGGGAGCATGGACTCACTCACGCCCGAAGAGATCGCCCAGATGCTCATGTCGGCTCTGATGAATGGGGATCAGGCGATGATGCGCGCACTCGCGCGCCAGGCGGTTCAGCGTTTCGCGGGCATGGAACCCGGTCGCCCCGTCGGCGGCACCTACTACCTGTATCGCACGCTGCGCAACCTCGATCTCGACAACATGCTCGAGAAGTTGATGAAGGCGAACAAGGATCTCGCAGAGGAAGAACTCACGCCGCTCGAAGAGCGCCTCGAGCGTGACGAATTCGAGACGCGCATCGAGCAGTTCAAGCAGGAAGTTGAGGCAGAGATCCGACGTCGCCTCGTTGCCGACCGCGGGGCAGAGGCGATGGCCAAGACCCTCCGCAAGCCCTGCCAGAAGACGTCGACTTCATGCACGCGAGCCGAGACGAGATGCAGAACCTGAAAAGGCGTTGCAGCCACTGACTCGCAAGCTCGCCGCACGACTTGCGCGCAAGCGTCGCCACGGCAGGCGCGGACCGCTCGACTTCCGCAACACGGTTCGCCACTCGCTGAGTTATGGCGGTGTGCCTGCCGATCCGAAGTTCAAGTACCCGCGACCCGCCAAGCCGGAGTTGATGGTCGTCGCTGACATCTCGGGCAGCGTGGCCGCGTTCGCTCGCTTCACCTTGATGCTCGTGTATGCGATTCAGGGACAGTTCTCCAAGGTGCGTTCATTCGTGTTCATCGACGGCATCGACGAGGTGACGAGTTACTTCAAGGCGACCGAGGACATCAGCGAGGCGATCCACAGGGTGAACACCGAAGCAGACGTGGTGTGGGTGGATGGCCACAGCGACTACGGGCACGCCTTCGAAGTGTTCTGGGAGCGCTACGGCAAGGACATCAACGCCAAGACGACGATCCTGCTCCTCGGCGACGCGCGCAACAACTATCACGCGACGCAATCCTGGGTAGTCAAGGAAATGCAGAAGCGTGGTCGCCACGTGTATTGGTTGAATCCCGAACCGAAGAGCTACTGGAACACGGGCGACTCCGTCGTCGGTGAGTACGGCTCATTCACCGATGGCGTCTACGAGTGTCGCAATCTTCGCCAGCTCGAAGGCTTCGTCGAAAAGTTGGCGTGAGCAAGACCAGAGTCGTCCTCGTCCGCCACGGCGAGTCCATCGTCACGGTGCGCAGGGTGCTTGGCGGCCCGCGTACGTGTGTCGGGCTGTCGGATCTCGGCAAGTTGCAGGCAGCCAAACTGCGCGATCGGTTGGCGTCGACGAAGGAGATCGATGCGGATGTCTTGATCTCGAGTGCGTACCCACGTGCGCTCCAGACGGCCGACATCGTCAAGGACGCGTTCGGATTCTCCGACGTCGTCGTCGACCCGAATTTCGGCGAGCACGACCCGGGCCCCGAATGCGACGGACTCACCTTCGATGAGTTCGTGCGTCGTCACGGTCGACCCGACTGGGGCGGCGATCCGCACGCAGTCGTCTTCCCAGGCGGAGAGACGATCGCCCAATTCCACGACCGCGTGCACGGAGCGTTGGATGCCACGGTACGGGCACACTTCGGCAAGACGATCGTCATTGCATGTCATGGAGGCGTGATCGACGCGATCCTGCGCCGAGCAGTGCACGCTCCAGCGACGGGCAAGTTCGAGTTTCATACCCGCAATTGTTCGCTCACCGAGATGGTCGAGCAACGGGACCGTCACTGGGCGGTCATTCGGTACAACGATCACGCTCATCTCCACGACCTTCCCGAGGCGACTCCTTCGGAGTAGGTTCGCGATCGTGACGAATCGTCCGATCATCGTCGTTGGCGCCGGCGTCGCAGGCTGTGTCGTCGCAGGGACGCTCGCTCGTGAAACGTCCGCACCGATCGTGGTCGTCGAGGCTGGCGACTCGGCCGAATCGCTTTTTGAGCCATCGTCACGAACGCTGTCGTTCGTCGAATCACTGGCTCGTTCAGCGACGAAGCGTGATGATCTCTTCGTGCGACGGACGTCGGCTCAAGAGCCCAAGGCCTACCCGGCGGGACGCGGCATCGGCGGATCGGGAGAGATCAACGCACTCGTTGCGTCGTGGGGGATGGAGCGAGATGTCGTGGGCTGGGGAGAGTCTGCACCGCTGGGAGTCGACGGCATCGATTCGTGGCGATCAGAACTGAAAACGCTCCCGCACGCATTGCGGACGGTCGG
>RFNE01000286.1 GCA_009927375.1 Actinomycetota bacterium
GCAGCCGTCGTTCCGTATGCGAGCGCTGGCGACACGGTGTAGAGGAAACCCGACACCGCGGGTCCGATGATCATCGCCGACGTCCACACGCCCGATGACATCGCAATGATCGGTGGCAATCCCCCATCTGGTGCGACCATCGGGTACATCGACCGCGTCGCCGGAGAGAGGAACGCCCTGCACGTCCCGAACGCCACACCAATTGCGAAGAATGGCCACACCGCAGTCGGGTCCGTCAACGAATAGAGCACCAACGCGACCGCGCAGAGAAACTCACCGCCGAGTGCGATTGCCGCCACGTACTTGCGGTTGAACCGATCAGCGACGCTTCCGCTCACGAACACGAAGACTGCGATCGGACCGAATTCGGCGAAACCGAGCCATCCGATGTCGATTTCACGACCCGTGATGTCATAGACGTGCTTGCCGAGTGTGGCGGCCTGCAGCATCACCCCGATGTAGAAGGCGAGACTGCTTCCGAGGAGTCGTCGCACCGAGGCCGACCGCAGTACCTCGCGGGCACTAAGTTGCACGGGGGAACTTGCGTCGCTCACTGAAGGTAGACCCTAATTGAGCGCGGCACAGGGAACGAAGAGGGGAAACGATGGCTTCGCTGGCTCATGACACGCAGTGGATGGATGCACGGCGCAGGCCGAGCTCGTGCGCAAGAAGCAAGTGACGCCGCGCGAACTCCTCGAAGCAGCCCTGGAGCGAACCGAACAACTCAATCCCGCGATCAACGCGGTGAATTACGTGTGGGCAGAACGCGCACGGGACGCCGCGCGCGATCTCGAGACCGCTCCCGATTCGCCATTCAGAGGCGTGCCGTTCATCTTGAAAGATCTCCATGCGGCTCTCGAGGGAACGCCGATGTCGAACGGCAATCGCGCGCTACGCGCCGCGAACTATGTGGCCGACTACTCGAGCGAGCTCGTGCGTCGATTCGTCGCGAGCGGGCTCAATATCTTCGGTCGTGGGGCGAGTCCCGAGTTCGGAAGCGTTCCCGTCACCGAACCCGAGGCGTGGGGACCGACGAGAAGCCCCTACGACCTGTCGCGAACGTCGGGTGGTTCGAGTGGTGGAAGCGCTGCTGCGGTAGCCGCCGGAATCGTCCCGGCTGCGCACGCGAGCGACGGTGGCGGCTCGATTCGAATTCCCGCCTCATGCTGCGGTCTCGTCGGACTCAAGGTCAGTCAAGGACGAATCTCGATGGCCCCGAACCGTGACGAGACGAACCTCGGCGTCGAGAACGTGGTGACGCGAACGGTGCGCGACTGCGCCGCGATGCTCGACATCTCGCATGGTCCAGGAATCGGCGACCGAGTCATCGCGCCACGACCAATGCGACCCTATGTCGACGAGCTTCGCGCCGCACCCTCCTCTCTCCGCATCGGATTCCTCGATCACCGACCACTGCCAGGACCATTCGATTCCGAATGCGCGATCGGCGTTCAGCGCGTCGTCGAGACGTTGTCGGCGCTCGGCCATCGCGTCGAAGCATCGTGGCCGAAGCCTCTGGAAGATCCGAGCATTCCTCCGCGCTTCAGCGCCTTGTGGAGCACCAACATGGCAGTCGCCATCGAAGCGACGGCACGACTGCTCGGCAGACCTGCCGATGCGAGCGACTACGAAGCGATGAACTGGGCGATGGCGACGTTCGCCGGTTCAATGTCCGCAGTCGACTACGCCAAGTCGGTGGTTGCCATGACTGCATTTCGTCGCAGCATCCAGCAGTGGTGGGCCGACGGCTTCGACCTTCTCGTCACTCCAACGCTCGCCCAACTCCCCCTCCCCATCGGCTCCATCTGCAACAACCCAGATTCTCCGATGGACCCGATGCGTGTGGCCGGCGACTTCGTCGCTTTCACCACCGCCTACAACGTTTCGGGCCAACCGGCAATCAGCCTTCCGTTGCATTGGACGCCAGACGGCGTTCCCGTCGGCATTCAGCTCGTCGCTGGCTACGGGCGTGAAGATCTGCTCATCTCGGTTGCAGCGCAACTCGAAGAAGCGATGCCGTGGCGGGACCGCCGACCGGTCACCGGCGACGTCGCCTAGTCCTCGTCTTGTCGATACTGCTTCCAGCGGCGCTCGACACGCGCATTTGTCGCGAAGAGCTCAGGGTTCGAATCGGCAAAGGCGATGACATCATCCAAGGTGAACGTCATTGACCCGGTGAAGTGACGGTAGACGGCGGCGACGACCTGAAAGTCCTCTTCGGTGTCGACTTCGAGATGGAGATGCGGCCTGCGCTGGTGGTCCGGAGCCTCGACGTTCACGATCCGATAACGCTCGGGGTGCGTGTAGATGTGGAACCCACAGTACTCGCGAATGTCGCCTTCCACGATTTTCGATTCCGCGTCGAACAACGTCGATGCTCGATAGACCGAAACCTCAAGACCAGGCGGATACGTGGTCTTCAGGGCGTTCGTCACGTAGTCCACGGAATCTCCGAGTTCGAAGAACCTGTCGATCACATGGTCGATCACCTTCGCGTCGGGAATCGAGTTGTCACCCATGAATTCGGCATGCGTCTCAACGTCGAACGCTCGAAGCGCACCACAGACACGCGAGATGACGTCGTCCTCCGAACCCCTGAAGCAGTCGATCCCATCGATTCGGCGAGATGTGCGAGTGCATCGTCTTGCGGGCGATCGGTCGTCGCAAGGATGACTCGCTCGATCCCTTGAGACTGTTGGATGCGCTCAATCTGGTACTGCAGCAGTGGCTTGCCGTCCAGATCACGCAACACCTTGCCGGGAAGGCGCGACGATCCCGTACGCGCCTGAATGGTCGCATCCACGCGCGTCATCGAACGCTCACGTTGTACGAAGGTCGTCCCACGTGAGTACGTGGTCGTCGGGCAGGTCCTTCGTCACCGACATTCCGATGACCTTGTCCCAGTCCTGTGGGCCGACGCCAGTGCCCGGTCGCTTGTAGGTCAGGTCCGCCTCGACGAGCACCTGCCCACTCTTCACCGAACGCGCAAGGACGATGCTGCGGCGAGCGTTCAACCGCGAGATGTCTTCGGTTGCGATCGGTTCCTTGGCGGTCTCCTCGCCGAGAATGTCGGCGATCGTCGCCATTCGGTCAACGAATCGACGCAGGTCATGGACGTCCATCGCGTGATAGTGATCGTTCCCAGGCAACGTCTTGTCGTGCGTGAAGTGCTTCTCGAGCACGACTGCTCCGAGGGAGTAGGCCACGGACAAGGCGGTCATGTCCGGGTCCGGAACGGTGTGATCCGAGTATCCGATGAGGTAGTCGGGAAACGCTTCGGCAAGACCGGTGATCATGCGCACGTGTGCGTTGCGGTTCTCGCACGGATAGTTGAGGATGCAATGCAAGAGCACGATGTCCGTCGCACCCGCGTCGTGCAGCGTCGCCACAGACCAGCGAATTTCATCCATGTTGGACGCGCCAGTGGACAGCACGACCGGCTTTTTCGTTCGTGCAACTCGACGCAACAGGGGTGTATTCGTGATGTCGGCCGAGGCGATCTTGTAGAACGGCACTAACGGTACGAGGTAGTCGACCGCAGCATCGTCGAATGGAGTCGAGAGAAAGTCGATGTCGCAGGCTCGAGCGTGCTCGGCGAGTGCAACGTAATCTTCTGGTTCGAAATTGTCGTACTTCTGGAAGAGCTCGTGCTGGCTCCGCGTCGCTTCCTTCGACGTATCCCAGTAAGCCGGTGAGTTTTCGATGCCAGCGTGTCGGCCTTGTAGCTCTGGAACTTTGCCCCGTCGGCACCACCCTCCTTGGCCAGTTCGATGAGCCTCTTGGCGAGTTCGACCGAGCCCTCGTGGTTCACACCGATTTCAGCGATGATGTACGGCCGCGACGTCGGCGTCATCGTGCGACGACCGAGCACCACGCTGCGCGCCATTACTTCGCTCCTTCGCCGTGCTTTTCAATCAACCTGGCGCTGTGCAACTCGTCGGCCGCGCCGTCATTAGTGATGTTCGAGTCGTGGCGCCGATAGCGATACATGGGTAATTCAATGCGGTGAATCGAATGTTTCTGCAGGAACCGATAGCGCAGATCTCGATCCTCGTGTAGGAGGAACGTCTCGTCGTATAGCCCGATGTCGATCAGCTGGTCGGCGCGGAACATGATTCCGCACGCAATCGGTTCCTCCAGGCAGTTCTTGCGCGCGATGACCTCTTCCTTGTCATTGACGAGGAGATAGTCACAACTCACTGCATCCATGGCGCGGTTCTCGGCGAGGAACATGTACAACACGCTGAGGAAATGCTCATTGACGTAGTCGTCAGAATCGACCCGCACGATGTATGGCGCATGCGAATGACGGATCGCCCTGTTGAGCGACGCCGGCAACCCGATGTTGCTCTCATTGCGCAGCGACACGATGTCGTCTTGGAATCCGACCAGAGCAGCCTGCGTCTTGTCGGTGCTCCCGTCGTCAATGACGATGATCTCGTATCGGTCTCGAGAAAACGTCTGATTCAGGAGCGAACGAAGGCAACGACCGATGAACCTGTCGTGGTTGTAGGTCGGCACGATGACCGAGATCAGAGCCTTGTTCATGAATTCGTCCTATCCGAGCGCTGCGACGAGTGCCTCGCGAACACGGCCCGCGAAGTCCTCGGGCATGTTCACGAACACCGGTAACGAGACCGCGGCTTCCAGTCTCGCGCGCGAACGGGGAAACGCCTCGGTGAGATTTCCCCCGTGTGCGGCAACGAGTTCAGGCATGTGCGTCCACGTTTCAGCAAAGTGCCACGTCGTCGCCTCGGGCAAGATCTTGGTCGAGATTCCGCGCGCCAACAGTTCGCGGCGGCATGCAAGAGCAGCGTCCTTGTCACGCACCCCAAAGATGACCGCGTCTGCCGTTCCTGCGGAACCCTTCGGTTCGACGCGAGGAACGATTCCCGCCACGTCGGCGATCGCCTTCGTGATGGCCGCAGCATTCTTGCGCTGCTCGGCAACGACATCGTCGAGTTTGCGAAGCTGGGCGAGACCAACCGCTCCCTGCAGCTCCATCATTCGGTAATTGAATCCGCTACCTGATCGCGTGTCTTCCCACCGCGGGACCGCTGGATTGTTTTCATGCCCATGGTCGTGCCACGCCTTTGCCTTCTCGGCGAGTCGGGCATCGTTGAAGACAATCATTCCTCCCTCGCCCGTCGTCATCGTCTTGGCAAAGTCGAAACTGAAGGTGCCCATCGCGCCCCAGTCCCGAGCGGCTTTCCATTGAGCGAGCCACCACAACCCCACGCCGCGTCTTCGATGAGGACGATTCCGCGATCGTCACAGATCTTCTTAATCTCGACCAATCGCGCCGGGGTTCCCAACATGTGCACGACGATTACTGCGCGAGTCCGCGGAGTGATTCGCGCGACGAGGTCGGCCGGATCCATGTTGAAGGTCTCATCGATCTCGCAACACACCGGAACTGCCCGCGCTTCGATGATCGCCTCAGCAGTGGCGACGAAGGTAAAGCTCTGGGTGATGACTTCATCATTCGGCTGAAGGTCCAGCGTCGAGAGTGCCACTCGAAGCGCCGCGGTACCCGATGTCACGGCGAGGGCGTGCTCAACCCCCATCTTGCTGGCGAACGCCTGCTCAAACTCGCGCACCTTGTAACAGTCGTTACGCAACGCATCAAAGCCGTGTCGGAAGAGCACTCCTCCACGATCGAAGACTTCGTTGACTTGCGCGCGTTCCTCGGCGCCGATGACCTCGAATCCCGGCATCGTTACATCATCTTGAAGAGTTCGACGACCTTGTCAAAGGTCAGGGTCTTCTTGTAGTCCTCACCGAGCGCATTGGTGAGCGGCTTTGAGTGCACGACCGTCGAGTCGTACAGGCTCTTGTACTGATCATCGGTCAGCCCACGTGCGACGCCCTCCGGAACGACGACGCGTTGACGGTCGACCGCGGTCCAGAACTCATCGAATGCTTCTGGATAGAACTCCTTCATCGCCCTCATCGTGATGCAGTTCGCCACGCAGTGATGGATGCCGAGGACGACGGAAAGACCCGCCGAGAACGGATGAACGACGCCGACATAACTCGTCGCGATCGCACTCCCCCCGAGATACGAGGCGACCATCAGGTCTTCGCGCGATTGGTCCGACATCATGTCGTCGCCGAGGAAGACCTTCTGACATAAGTTGATCGTCTCGTGTGAGTACGCGTCGCCGACCGCATTGCGATAACTCCCTGCAAGCGCCTCGATGCAGTGGATGTAGGCGTCCATGCCCGTGAAGAAGTATTGATCGCGAGGCACGGTGGCCGTCAGGTCTGGGTCGAGCACCAAGTGGTTGAAGACGGTGAAATCGCTGTTCATTCCGAGCTTCAAACCAGTCGCCTTGTTCGTCATCACGCATGTGCGCGTCGCCTCTGCACCGGTACCCGAGATCGTCGGCACGCCGATCTTGTGCACGGCAGGATTCTTCACGAGATCCCAACCTTGATAGTCCGCTGCGCTTCCCGGATTCGTCAGGAGGTTCGCGATTGCTTTGGCGGTGTCGAGCGTGATCCCACCGCCGAAACCGACGATCGTCGCCGGGATGCTGACGCCCTGGGCTCGAACATCGGCGACGAGCGCATCAATTCCCGCAGTGGTTGGCTCGTCGGTGGTGTCGACGATCAGCACCACGTCGCCGTCCTGCTGAGGCAGTCGGGAAAGGATGTCTTTGCGTCCGCGGAAGAATTGGTCGATCACAAAGATGACCCGCTCGTCGGCGCCCTGGGCTCGGGCAAGATCTCGGCGGGTCGTCACGTGTCCCGCCAAGTCGGCGATTGCACCACGTCCGAAGTTGAAACTGCCGACGTTGCGGACCAGCTTGATCCCCGTGTCCAGCGTCGCAGCGACGGGCTTGTTCACGAAGACAGTCTAGTTGTGCGATGCGCTCCCCTTCTGAACACGTCGACAACTACAGTCGATCCCGATGAGCGCCTTGGATCTTGCACAGCAGAACCTGACGTCGCCGATGGTCCTTGCATTCGTCCTCGGATTCTTCGCCGTGCGAATCAAGAGCGACCTCAGCTTTCCCGACCAAATCACCTCGCTGCTCTCGACATACCTATTACTTGCCATCGGTCTCAAGGGTGGCGTCCGCCTCAAGGACATCAACGTCGGTGATGTTGCGTTGCCCGCAGTGGCAACGATCGGCGCAGGAATCATCACTGCATACGCCACGTATCTCGTTGCCCGACGATTCATTCGTCTGAGTGGCGCAGACGCAGCGTCGCTCGCCGCACACTTCGGTTCGGTCTCTGCGGTCACGTTCACTGCGGCAGAAACGTTTGCACGTTCGTCAGGTTCTCAAACCGCCGAATACCTGCCGCTTCTTGTCGTGCTGCTTGAGATTCCGGGGATCATCATCGCGTTGATGTTGTGGACACGTCAGGGACAGCAAAAGGTGCACGGTGCGTTGACCGAAGTGCTCACTGGAAAGAGCATCATGCTGCTCGGCGGGGGTCTCCTCATTGGCGCGATCGCGAACACGACCGCGATAGACGCAGTGAAACCAGTGTTCGTCGACCTCTTCCCCGGCGTGCTGACGTTGTTCCTGCTCGACCTCGGAACACTCGCCGGTAGTCAACTCAGTCAGATTCGTCGTGCCGGCATCCGACTTGTCGGTTTTGGCCTCGTTGCACCGATCGTCTTCGGAGTGCTGGGCGTCGCATTGGGTCTGACGGTGGGAATGGAACCTGCGACCGCTGCAGTGTTCGGAACCATGCTCGCAAGTGCGAGTTACATTGCCGCCCCAGCTGCAGTCCGCATCGGAATTCCGTACGCCAATCCAGGTCTCGCGCTCGGCGTCGCGCTCGGCATCACGTTTCCGTTCAACATCGTGATCGGAATCCCGCTGTACTCCGAAGTAGCAAAACTGCTCGGGTGATTGGCACTCCCAACGGGATTTGAACCCGTGCCGCCACCTTGAGAGGGTGGTGTCCTAGGCCACTAGACGATGGGAGCAAGTAGCCCCATCACGCTATCGGTGACGTGGCGACCTTGTTGGGGAGCAAGGAATCGAACCCTGAATAACAGAACCAGAATCTGCTGTGTTGCCAGTTACACCAC